>NZ_JAICZW010000001.1 GCF_029057325.1 Bacteroides sp.
AGGGAGGTGTGTCTGACACACCTCCCTTTTGACTATAAATATTTTCTGTAACGATTATCTCAGTCTGTCCGCAGCTTTCACCATCAGCTCGTCGCGGTAGATGCCACGGAAAGCCAGATAATTCAGGATGATGGCCACCAACGGAAGGCAAAGCGCCCATCCCAATTGGAAGGAAGCATCCAACTCATCTTTCAACACAAACATGAAGACGAAGAAGGCGATGTAATAGCCTACCAGCAAAAGACTGCCGAATATCGTCATACGCACTTGCAACATGCGGTTACGGTAGAGGAATATGGAGCACAGAGCAATCACCGCGCCCAACAGCAGTATTCCGAACAGCCCCCACGTAGATTGAAACTCACCGTCTGCCAGGTTTACCCCCAACGGCTTGAACAGATAGGCCGTCACCCCGTCCGCTCCGATGAACTGTCCTATAGGCATACACATAGCCATCACCAGCAGGACAGTCACCAATAATAAATAAACGGATTGAATACGTTGTATCATTACTGCAATTTCTCTTTTTCCTTAGCCGGGTTGCGATAATAAACCTTACCCTCGATATACTCCTGAGTAGCAATCAGTGTCGGCTTCGGCAATTTTTCATAATAACGGGAAATCTCAATCTGTTCCCGGTTCTCAAACACTTCTTCCAGATTGTCATTGTAAGAGGCAAACTCAGCAAGCTTCTTGGAAAGGTCGTTCTTGATTTCCACACTAATCTGGTTAGCACGCTTACCGATAATCGCCACGCTTTCATATACGTTACCGGTATCCTCACACAACTCCATCATATCACGGGTCACCGTAGTAGTAGGAGCATTTGTCTTTCTGTAATCCATAAATTTATCTAACTAATTTAAGTTTTATATCGATATAACTCTTTGTTTTTTTCAGTCTTTCAGCACCTTCTGCGATTCCTTGAAGATACGGTCGGCTTCCTTCAGGTACTTGCTTTCGGGAAACTCGTTCTTAAAGGCGTAGTATTCGTCCACAGCTTCCCGATAGCGCTCGGGCTTTTTCTCGTCCACACTATATACCGCCAATTCATATTTGGCACGCAGCACCAGAATGGACAGGTCTTCGCGTAAATTGGTATAAGGATAGTCCTTCAAGGCATTCTGTGCCGTAATGACGCAAGCCTGATAGTTGTTGCCCAAATAGTTGCCCATATTATAGTATAATTTGGCCGACAGATATTCCTTCATCACCAGCTTGTCCTGCAAAGCGAATATCATGTTCTGCGCCTCCTCTTTCTTCGTGCTCTGCGGGAAATACTCCATAAACAGCTGCAACTGCTGGATGGCACTGTATGTGCCCGACTGGTCCAGACGAGGTTCCGGCGTATCCAGATACAAGGCCTTGCCTGCATGGAAGCGGGCCAGTTCGGTGAAAGTGCCACGGGGATAAACGTTGTAATATTGAATGAAGGTTTGAGCCGCAGTCTGATAATCTTTCTGATTATAATAGCTCATACCCAACATATAAAGGGATTCTTCCGCCTTGTCGGAACCCTTGAGGATAGCTATCAATTCGTTAAGCAGCGTAGCGGCACGGTTGTACTGGCCTTTCGCGAAGTAATTCTTTGCCGCCTCGTACTTATATTCATAATCAGCGCTTTTCAGCAACTTGTTGTACTCTCCACACGAGGAGAGCAACGAGGCTGCAAGCAGGGTCATTAAGATGTTCTTTTTCATTACTTTTATCCAAATAATGCGCAAAGATAGAAGTTCGCATCCAATAAAGCAATGATATGAACCTTAATTTTTCAAAAACCAAATAAAGGAATGAAGAATGAAGAACCGGGCTACGCCATTATGCCGCATGGTAATTCTCCATTCTTCATTCTTCGTTTTTCATTTTTTCGTTCGTTCTTACAGCTTATACAGTTCGCTTGCCGCCAGCAAATCGACTTTCTTTTCAGTCAATACACGGATGCAGTTCTCCATGTCGTTGGGGCGGATGATTACATTGGCTGTCTGGCCGTTGGCGAAAGAGTACATATATTCGATGAACACGTCTTCATCGGAAAGATAACGGAGCACTTTCGACAGCGAACCGGGGATGTTGGGGCAACTGATGCCGACCACGTCTGTCACGTTTACCGCAAAATGCTTATCTTTCAAAGCCTTGTATGCTTTATCCGGTTCAGAGACAATGCCACGGAGAATGCCGAAATCCGCATTCTCTGCAATACACAGGGCAGAAAGGTTGACACCCTCTTGAGCGAGCACTTCCGTCACCTCCGTGAGGCGTCCGGACTTGTTCTCCAGAAAAATGGAAAGTTGTTTTGCTACCATATTATTATGAGATTATAAGGTTGTTACTTTTTTTTTAGTTGACAAGTTGACGAGGGAACAAGTGTACAAGGGCCTTGCCAACTTGTCAACTTGTCAACTCCTCAAAGTTTTCGTTTATCGATGACGCGTTTTGCCTTGCCCACACTCCGTTCGATGCTGCGAGGCTCTACCAGACGGACGTTCACGCCCAACCCTAATACGCTTTGCAGACGGGCGGTGAGTTTCTTCTTCATCAAGAGCATCTTGTTGATTTCATCAGAGTAGTATTCCTCACGGACCTCGACCTGAAGCTCCATCGTATCGGTGTTGTTCGCACGATCTACCAACAAGAGGTAGTGCGGTTCGAATTCGGGCATTTCGAGAATGACAGATTCTATTTGGGTGGGGAATACGTTCACGCCACGGATAATCAGCATGTCGTCGCTACGTCCTAAAATACGGTCCATACGCACCAGCGTCCGTCCGCAGGGACATTTGTCGTAGTGCAGGGCGGTAAGGTCTTTGGTGCGGTAGCGCAACAAGGGCATGCCCTCTTTGGTCAGATGCGTGAACACCAATTCACCAGTCTCGCCGGGTGCCACAGGTTCCAAAGTGTTGGGATTTACGATTTCGGGGAAATAGTGGTCTTCGTTGAGATGCGTCCCGTGCTGGCATTCACACTCATAGCCCACGCCGGGACCGGCAATCTCGCTCAGCCCATAGATATCGTATGC
>NZ_JAICZW010000010.1 GCF_029057325.1 Bacteroides sp.
CCGGCAACTGCCAATAAGCCCAACTTGAGCAAGGAAACCTATTATCACCGCAACTTCAACACGCAGTTCTTTGCCGATTATGTCCGCACATTCAAAGAGGTGCACACAGTAGGCGCCACATTCGGTATCGAGGCAAGCGGTCAGGACTATGACAACTCCGGCCTGTCGCGTAAGAACTACATCTTCGACGTGGATCAGATAGGTTCCGGACCGGTGGATACCTCCGAAAACTGGTCGAACGAAGGCGTGGGTTACCGTCGTGCCGCCCTGATTGGACGTGTGAAGTATGACTACGCGGCCAAGTATATGGTCGAAGCCAATGTCCGTTACGACGGTAGCGACTATTTCCCGTCGGGCGAACGTTGGGGAGCCTTCTTCTCCGGTTCTGTGGCATGGGCCGTATCAGAAGAAAACTTCTGGAAGAAATGGAACATGGACAAGATTTTCGAGCAGTTCAAGCTGCGTGCTTCGTATGGAGAGATTGGTCAGGACTTCCTTGATCTGAACGGTGACGGTGCGGCCGACCGCTTCGCTTATATCTCTTCTTATACTTTATATACACGCGGTGCTTTCCTTGGTGAAAGATGGTATCCGAGCTTTGCTGAAGGTTCTCTCATCAGCCCGGATATGACGTGGTACACCACCAAGGACTTCAACATCGGAGTTGATTTCGCTTCACTGAACAGCCGTCTGTCCGGTTCGGTGGATTACTTTGCCAAAGTGACCACCGGTTATCTGGCCACTCCTTCCAATGCGGGATATACTTCTCCGTTGGGTAAAAATCTGCCGGTAGTGAAATCGAACGGTGAGAGTGTCCGTCGTGGTTTTGAGTTTGTGTTGCAGTGGAAAGACCAGATTGGCGATTTGCAGTATGGCATCTCTGCCAACATGACTTGTTATGACGACCGCTGGAACCTCAACCCGAACGAAGCCGAAACATCTTTGAAGAATCCGTATAAGCGCGGTACGCAAGTAGGCGCATACACAGGCAACTATTACAAGAACCTGGGCTACTATACGAATTACGAGGATGTGATGAACAATCCGAAGCGTAACAGTTCTACGAATCTGATGGCTGGTGACCTGAAGTATTATGACTTCAACGGTGACGGTAAGATTGACGGTGACGACCAGTATCGCATGGGTAACGGCACCAGCCCGCGAGCCAACTATGGTATCAGCGTGGATTTGGGTTACAAAGGATGGTCCTTCAATATGCTGTGGCAGGGTGCCACCAATTACAACATCTATGTGGATGCTATCCTGATGGGTGGTAACAGCAACTATCTGCCTGTCATCTACGACTTCCAGAAAGACATCTGGTCGCCGGACAACCGCGGTGCGCTTTATCCCCGCCAGCATGCGTCAGCCGGATTCAACAACAACAACAACTTTGTGGGCACGGACTTCTGGTTGGTGGATGCACGCTACATCCGTTTGAAAAATATGTCTATCGGATACGACTTCAAACACAAGCTGCTGAAGAACGTTGCGTGGATGACCAAGTGTAATCTCTCTTTGGCCGGTTACAATTTGCTGACATTCAGCCCTGCTAAGAAATGGGGATTCGACCCTGAATCCGGTTCCAGCGGTAGTGGATACACCTATCCCATCTCGCGGGTTTATACAGTAAGTTTGAATATTGGGTTCTAATTTCATCATTCACATTCAAAAAAGACAATCAATATGAAAAGTAAATATATACTGCCTATCTTTTTGATGGGAACTGCCGGTTTGCAAAGTTGCAGCGATTTCTTGGACACGGAACCGACAGAAGGTTTTCCCGAAACAGTCGTTTGGGAAACGCAGAGCACGGTGGATGCATTTGTCATCGGCAACTATGGAAACGCATACAGCCTGTATGAGAATTTCTCCACATGGGACAAGACTTTCAGCAACAACATGGTGAATTGTCGTGCCGCCTGCCCGGGCGAAGCGCGCGGACTGATGGAGAACACTTACGGATGGGGATTGAACGACCGTTTTGCCGCTATCCGCAATTGCAACCTGATTATGGAGAAAATGGCTGCTTCCAGCCTGGCCGATGTGTATAAGACTCAGTTTGTGGCCGAGGCTAAAATGATGCGTGCCATGATTTATTATGATTTGGCCCGTAAAGGCGGACGTTATATCTGGGTGGACCGTGTGCTGACCACAGAAGATGAGTTCAACCTTCCGTTGACCAAAGATATTACGGAAAGTTACCTGCATGTGCTGACAGACATTCGTGAGGCCATTCCGGGATTGCCCACAACGGCTATCAGCGGTCGTCTGAGCCGTAACGCCGCGTATGCTTTCCTTTCGGAAGTATGCCTGACCGCTGCCGCCTACACCAATGACGCCGCCGCTTTGCAGCAGAATGGAAAGAGCCTGTATCAGGAGGCTATTGATGCGGTGGATGCGTTGGAAGGTGTTTCGCTCGACCCTGATTACGAGGATATGTTCAACCAGAACGGGGCTTATTCATCTTCTGAAATCATCTTGGCGCACTATTGGAGCAAGGACGCGACTACGGTGCAGAATACCGATATGATTAACCTGATTCCCAACTTGCTGAACAGCAACTTGTCCATCACCGGTTGCGGCCCGTTGTTCAAGACGGCCGACATCTTCGAATGTTGGCTGGACCACACTCCCAGCCAGAACCTGGTGGATGATTATCTGGTGATAGACCAGGCCACGGGGAAAGCGGTGCGTTGGGATGAGTCTTCTCAGTTTGTGAATAACACCCGTCCGTTGAGCCGCGAAGAGGCCATCGCCAAAATAGACCATAAGGAGGAAGCCGA
>NZ_JAICZW010000100.1 GCF_029057325.1 Bacteroides sp.
ACAGATATAAAAAAAATAGACAATTAAACACATATTGAATGAGTCGTATAGTGAACCTCATTCAGTACCGTACTGAGCACAAACATATTTAACATGTTAATAATTAGCAAATTATAAATTTGATTCAGGCATTAAAAATTCAAAACAAATTACAGCGGCATTTCCATTGCGCCTGCAAATACCCGTACAAAATGGAAGCAGGTCGTTGAATCCTATGAGATAGCATATCTCCGACACGGATTTTTGCGAATGCCTCAACAGCTCGCAAGCCGTGTTCAAACGGTATTGCGTGACGAATTGTGAAAATGCCTTTCTTCCGAAACAGAAGGAAATCAATGTCGAAGAGCGGATACATACGGGGGCATGGTGACAATTTACCGAATAAACAGAATACATTCACCGAACAGAATCATCACAAATCACCAAACGGAATCGCCACAAATCACCGAATTTCATCCGTTTTTATTTGACTGTTTAATATTGAAAAGGGGATGTGCAAAACTCACCACAGATTACTTAGGATTACACAGATTTTTCTTTAAATACTTACTAATCAAACAATCTGTGGTAAAAACTCTATTTTGCCCCCTTCTGTTGTTCAGCATTATGCCGAACGCACCTTCATCGCCTTCATCGGGCATTTCTTAACGCATTTGCCACATTCTATGCAGAGATTGTAATCTATCACCGGGAATCCTTCGGAGTCCTGTGAGATGGCGCCCACCGGACACGCCTTGATAAGCGGACAGACGTGGTCGTGCGGACATGTGTTCTTATCGACTTGTATCATAACTATTGCTTTTTTTTGTTGGCAAATTTAGGAGAAAAGCCCTGTTCTTCAAAATAGATTTTATCTATCTTTGCATCGAAATAACCGAACAGGAATCGAAATCGTATGACACTTCAACAAATGGAATACATCGTGGCGGTTGACAAATACCGCCATTTTGCAAAGGCGGCAGAATCGTGCAATGTATCGCAATCCACCTTGTCATCGCTGGTTCAGAAATTGGAGTTTGAACTCGACGTGACTATATTCGACCGTGGCAGCCACCCCGTAAAGCCCACGGCGGTGGGAGAAGAGATTATAAGCCGTGCCCAAAGGGTGCTGTTCAACGCCGCACAGGTCAGGGAACTGGTGGCTACGCGCAAGGGGGAGTCTGTCGGCAAGGTTTCGCTCGGCATCACCTCTACAGTGGCGCCCTATCTGCTGCCCCAAATGTTCAAGTACTTATCCGCCCATCACCCGGACATACAGTTGCACGTGGAAGAGGCACGGCTATCCGCCATCCTCTCACAGCTTGAACGCGGAGAGCTTGACGTGGCGCTTTTGGCAACGCCGCTCCACAACAATGAGTTGCTGGAAATCCCCGTCTATCGGGAACGCTTGATGGCATACGTGTCGCCGGACGCTCCCATCTATCACGAGGCGGCTCTAACGGCAGACCGGCTTCCCGTTGAGAGCGTGTGGGTGCTTCGCGAAGGCTATTGCCCCAATCACGACGTCTTTCCGTTTTGCAACCGCGTTGCCGGCAGACGCGCCATCTACGAGGCAGGTAGTGTGGAGACACTCATCAAAATTGTGGACGAGAACGGTGGGTATGCCATCATCCCGGAACTGCATGTGCCCCTTCTCCAGGAATGCCAGCAAGCCAACGTCCGCACATTCACTCCTCCTGAACCGACTCGCGAGATTGCCTTTGTGGTGCATCGCAACTTTGTGCGCGAACGACTGTTGAACATCCTTGCCGATGCCATCAAGAGCATTATCCCGGAAACGATGCTCAACCAACGGATAAAAAAGTTTCCGATAGTGCTTTGATTGATAAAGCTGCGTTTTGATTGATAAAGCTGCGTTTTGATTGATAAAACCGATACGGGCATCGGTTTTATGGTTTGCGTCTATGCGACGGATTGTCTAATTTTGCACCAATAGAAAAAAACTTAGAGCAAAAAATCGTATGGCACGTAAACAATTCTTCCGTTCTCTCCCCCGAAAGGGCTTTCCATTGTATTGGATTCTACTGGCATATCTTGTTGTCGGTTACTTTTATCCCGTCATCGGCTTCCTTGCCGTCATCTGCATGATTGCGCCGGTGGCATTTGCCGTGAGCAGGGGACGTTGGTGGTGTGGGAACGCCTGCCCACGCGGAAGCCTGTATGACAGGGTGCTGGCAAAATACTCGCCCCACAGGCCGATTCCGGCGTTTGTACGCACCAAAGGATTCCGCATTTTCATGGTGATGTTCATCTTCACCATGTTCGGCATACAGATGTACCGTGCCTGGGGCGACTGGAACGCCATGGGGCAGGTCTTCTGGACAATTATACTCGTCACCACGATAATGGGTGTCATCCTTTCGTTCGTATATGCGCCGCGCACCTGGTGCTCGTTCTGCCCCATGGGCACGCTGTCGTCATGGGTAACGCCACGCAGCGGCAAGCTGCCCGAAAACTACCGCCGCATCTTTGTAGGCGAAAGATGCACCACCCGATGCAAACTCTGCTCCGCCGTATGTCCTATGCAGCTGAAACCTTATGAAAGCAGGAATGAAGCGGAAGGATTCCTACACCCCGACTGCCTCAAGTGCGGAAGGTGCGTGGAGGGGTGTCCGCTGAAGGTTCCTGAGATGAAGGCAAATCCTCAATAATGCTATCGCATAAGCAACTTCTGACAGCTGTCCATTAACACATCAATCAGGCGTTTTTATACACCCTGTTGCACAGGAATATGTACAGAAACGGCGTATTTTATTCGTTAAACAGCTGTCTAACGAAAGAGAAACAACCGTCTAACGAATAGACAACAGCTGTCTAACGAAAGGGAAACGGCTATCTAACGAATTAAAAACAGCGCTTAATGGAGTTAACAACCTTAAAAAGGGGAATTAAAGTCAGAGGATTACCTGCTTATTTTAAACCCACTTCCACCTGCACCAGAATACATCCCTACAAGCTATTGAAATCCAATCAGGTAAGCGCAACTAAGCAATTACGAAAGCATGGATGGCGTTAAAAAATCTCAAAAGAAGGAGGCTTCTTCTTGATAACACGAAACCTGTTCGTAGTTTTGCGAACATCAAACAAAAAATAAGGAGAAGAACCAACATGAACAACAAGGAATATACCACGAAGCAGGAGCAGCTTGCTCGCTTTGCCAAAGCTCTGGGACATCCGGCAAGAGTGGCGATTATGGAATTTCTGATAAAGCAAGACAACTGCTTCTTCGGAGACATCCACGAAGTCCTCCCCATCGCCAAAGCCACCGTGTCCCAACATCTGAAAGAGCTGAAAGATGCCGGGCTGATACAGGGAGAGATAGAAACACCGAAAGTGAAATACTGCATCAACCGGGAGAACTGGAAAATAGCCTCCATGCTTTTCAACGAGTTCTTCGGGCAATGCGTGTGCAAAAAAGAAAGTTGTTGCGGATAGCGACAATTTTTTTCAGCCTACACGTTCGTAATTTTACGAAATACAAACAATAGAAGTTTAACCAGAAAAAAGTAGTATGGAAAGAAGTTTGAACAAATGGATTTTGGGATTAGTCCTCTGTTTTGGACTGACCGCTTGCAGCAGCAATGAATCCCAAAAGAAGGAGACAGCTAAAGCAGAGCAGACGCAGCAACAAGCGGCAAAAGACCGGGTGGAAATCCTCTATTTTCACGGAAAGCAGCGTTGCGCCACCTGCATGGCTATAGAAAAGAATACCAAAGAAGCCATCGAAACGCAACTGGCAGATGAATTAAGAAACGGAACGGTTGTCTTCAAGACCATCGACCTGTCACGGGCAGAGAACGAGAAGATTGCCGAAAAGTACGAAGTCACCTGGTCGGCTCTCTTCATCTGCCAATGGAAAGACAGAAAGGAAACATCGCCTATACGGCATTGGGAATCGTATTGATTTTGATATTGAGAGAGGGCACAAGCCTGTTCGGCATCCAGAAGTTCATCGGAAAATATGGGGAACTTATTCTGGGACCTGCGTTGGTGCTCATCGGAATGTTCATGCTGTTTGGCAATAAGCTCAAACTTCCTTCGTTCGGCTTCAGTGGCAACGGTGAAGGTTTGGCACGCAAAGGCGGTTGGGGAGCACTCCTGCTCGGGATGCTGTTTGCCATGGCATTCTGCCCCACGAGCGGCGTGTTTTATTTCGGAATGTTGATACCCATGTCCGCCACCACTACCGCAGGCTATCTGCTGCCTGTACTCTTTGCCGTGGCTACCGCGTTGCCAGTCCTGACAGTCGCCTGGATACTGGCATTCAGCGTACAGCACATCGGCAGTTTTTACGGCAAGATGCAGACGGTGCAGAAATGGCTGAACCGGATAGTAGGAGGCGTATTTATGGCTATCGGGGTATATTATTGTGTAATGATGTATTAATCAATAAAAAGTAATAATATGGAAATCAAAGTTTTGGGAACAGGTTGCGCCAAATGCAAGGCAACCTATCAGGCAATCGAAAAGGTAATCAACGAAAACCACCTGGAAGTGAGGCTTACGAAAGTGGAGGATATTGTGGAGATTATCAATTCCGGTGTAATGGCAACCCCTGCTGTCATAGTGGACGGAGCAGTGAAAATAAAGGGACACGTCCCGTCGGAAAGTGAGATACGAAAAGTGCTTGACATTTAAGAGGCGGCAATGGATACGAAAAAAGAGTTGAAAATCCTTCTTTGGACGGTTGCCGTCTTTATGACGGCATTCTTCCTGCCAACAGAAAGCGAACGGTTTATGACAGCCGTCAGCGCTACCCTCGACCTTGCGAAATGGTATGCGCAGGAACATGTGGTGTTGTGCCTGTTGCCGGCCTTTTTCATTGCAGGGGTCATTGCCGTATTTGTCAGCCAGAGCTCTGTGCTGAGGTACTTCGGAGCGAATGCCAGAAAATGCCTCTCCTACACGGTGGCTGCCGTTTCGGGTGGGATTCTTGCCGTGTGTTCCTGCACGATTCTGCCGCTCTTCACCAGCATCTACAAACGAGGAGCAGGATTAGGACCAGCCATCGCATTTCTCTATTCCGGTCCGGCAATCAGCGTGCTGTCTATCATCCTGACAGCACGGATTTTAGGCTTTGAAATGGGTATGGCACGAATTATCGGAGCGGTGTTGTTCTCCGTCATTATCGGCTTGTCGATGTCGTTCATTTTCCGTAAGGAAGAGCAAACGAAGAAAGAGGAACAGATGAATATCGTCCCTCCGCCCGAAAAGCGTCCGATATGGCAGACATCGTTCCATTTCTTTATGCTGGTGCTGATTCTTGTGTTTGCGAATTGGGGTGCGCCCGACACCTCCGATGCGAGAGTGTGGCAAGCCGTTTTCAGCTATAAATGGTACATAACGGGGGCTTTATCGCTTCTGCTGTGTGGGTCGCTCATCAAGATATTGAAGCTACGCGCCCGGTGGGTGGTGTTCGGTGCTGTTGCAACGGGCTGTTCCGCGCTCCTTGCCCCTCTGTTCATCAGGCAGGCAAAATTAGTTCCGCTTGTGCCGATGCTCACAGGCATTACGGCATTGTCCGTCATTTTGCTTTCCGACAAGGGGAATGAAGAGAACCGGGAATGGGCACTTGCCTCGTGGGGATTTGCCAAACAGATATTGCCGTTGCTGGCTATCGGCGTGATGACGGCAGGCTTTCTGTTGGGGTCAACACACGACCACACCGCTATCGCAGGTGTCATCCCCAATCGGTGGATAGAATGGGCGGTAGGCGGCAATTCGCTGCTGTCCAATTTCTTCGCCAGTTTCACCGGAGCATTCATGTACTTCGCCACGCTGACCGAAGTGCCTATTATTCAAGGCCTGCTGGCTTCGGGCATGGGCAAAGGACCGGCTTTGGCGTTGCTGCTGGCAGGTCCGTCATTGTCCTTGCCTAACATGCTGGTCATCCGTGGCGTTTTGGGAACAAAGAAGACAGTCGTGTATGTGGCGCTCGTCATCGTGATGGCTACTTTGTCCGGTTTCGTGTTTGGCAGTTTCTGCTGATTCGTGGCAATAAAGAGGTAAGCACTCTATTTGGGAGCATCGGCTTCGCAGAACCGGGCTGCGAAGCCATTGCCGATTTTATTTCATCGCTTCTATATCCCCCGATTGAATAGCGCGTATAGCATCACGAATCCTATCCTCCGGCCAATTCCACCATTGCGACTTTCTTACCCCCCCACTCCATTTCAATGCAATTCCATGTTTCTCCCAAACAAAAATAGCACTCAGTACTTGAGGCGACCACGCACACAAACCCAGCAGATTCATAACATCTGATGGCGGAAGGATTATTCTCAAAGACGCCAAGTGACACCTTTGCCGCACCCAGTTTGTTGAGCGCAAAATCAACCGCCATTCTAATCATGTTTTTCCCAAGACCTTGCCCCCGCTTTGAATCATCCACAATCACAAAGCCTATCCGCTGTTCATCAGTCCTGCCATCGGGAATGCGTAAGGTGATATATCCCACAATATCATTACCATCCACCATTGTCAAGGCTCGTGAGCGTTGTCCGTCAATGAACCGTTCATGATAAGCGTTCATATCGTCGGGCGTGACGGGAAACCGTTCATACCTGTCGGCACACCACTGACGCATAAGGTATTCACTTTTAAGCCACGATGTAATCACCGCAGCATCCGAAGGTTGATATGGGCGTAAAGACAAATTCATCTGTTATAATTTCGTTTTATTTCGTCAATTGACTTGCTGCCGATACCGAAGTTCTCGTCCGGCAATTCCTTAATAGTCACTGTGAAGAATTGTTCCGGGATGTGAGTTATCTCAGAGGCGGTCATCGTGAGCCTCTCTATCAGCAGCTTCTTCTGTTCAGCGGTCAGTTTTCCGCTTTCAATGGATATGTATGGCATGATAATCTTCTTTAGTCATTAGGTAGAAATGCTCTATCCGTTTGTCTCCGAGTGGAGACAGGATGTCATGGTTCGTATGATGGAACTTGAAGCCGCTTTTTTCACAAACCCGTTTCGATTTGCTGTTTCCTTCATAATATCCGCACCACACAGCATCAAGAGCCAACTCATTGAAGCATCTCGATAGTAGAGCTTTGACCGCTTCCGGGATGAAACCTTTTCCCCAATAAGGCTTGCCAATCCAGTAGCCTATTTCAGCTTCGCCCGGCTTCATGGTAGCGGAGTGAAGACTGTCTGCGAACATGATTCCGCAACTGCCGACAGGCTCGTCTGTATCTTTCAGAACAACGGCGTATGTTTCCGGCGCAGAAAATACAGCCCGGATGATTTCCAGGCTGTTTTCTACGGATGTATGCGGTGGCCAGCCAGCAATGGGACCAATGTCCGGGTCGCAGGCATACTTGAACAAAGTGGCAGCCTCACTCTCCTGCCAGGGTCTGAGGATAAGTCTTTCTGTTTCAATCATCATTTCTTCCAGCGTTTAAGATGGGGGAAGAACTGGCGCATCTGTTCTTTTGCCTGTTCGGGTGTCAAGTTAAGTCCGGTGTGTTTGTTCATTTCGTCAGTAAACTGAGCGCAAAAGTCAATCATCTGCTCCATCGTACAATCAGCCGGACCGGTGAATGCCCCATCTTTGTAACAATACATACAATAGTCTTCATTTAGAGAGCCATCGGCGTTTGTACCATAAATCTCAGCAGCCATCGGCATTCCGCAGCTCTGACAGAATTTTTGTTCCATATCTTTTTTTGTTTTTAGCCCCTCAGTCCTATAGGGCAAGTCATTAAACGCAGAAGCGCAGACTGCAACGCCATGTCGTAAGTCAGAGGTCCTGAGAAAACCCGGTAGTACGGATATGGGAATAGCAGCCCACGCTATAGCGTGAGAACCACTATGCTGCCCTCGTACTACGTTTGAAATTTCTCAGGTTTCTAACTTACAAGATAAGCATAACGCTTCTTATTATTTCGTATGTTTCGGACGTGAGTCGCCTCCATCCGAATGCAAAAGTACTCAAATTCCTTAATATCCCTTAGATTAAAGGAAATTTCTTCAGGCTGAACATAAAAAAGAATTAGATTCAGGACTGACTTATGCGATTTTCCCGGTTTCGATTTCCGATTTGAGAAATTGGAAAATATAAACGGCTCCTTGATAATAAAGACCACATTCGGGGTCGTTGAGTTTAGTGAAGGTTGCCGAAGAATAGAGTTCATCAAGGGCACGCCGTATGTCCCAACCATACTCTGCCATCAACATCTCTGTCAGTTCTGTGGCAAGGCATTCTATCTGAAACTGGATGTCCTGTGTCATAATTCAATGCGTTTTAGAAGTTCAACGGCGCGAGAAGTTCCGAAGAAATATTGAACGGCATGGTTCCCTTTAAATTTCAATTCTGCAACCAATGCTGAGGCAGACAGATATCCCATTATGTATCTGCGAATCTGAACACCGATCGTGTCATCAGCAATAGGGCCGATTACGATGTCATAAGGATGCGCAGGAGCATCGGACTCGTTATTGCGATTCATCACTACAAATTCAGCCCATTCCTCTGAGTAATCAGAAAACACCTTAACAGCCAATCCCAAAGCGTCTGCGGCTGTTTCATCATATTCAAAACATGATAATGTGGGTTTCCCCTCGTTCAGAAATCGGGCTGTACGGATAGCCATTGCCATAGCTTGTTCTCGATTGACGTTGAGATAGAAACCTTGCCCGAAATCCTTACCGCGCTTGCTGAGTGAAAGGTCAACCTGTTCAATGGCCACGTTGGAACCGTGATAGAGCCGAATCATATCTTTCCCCCTTTCCTGCTGCAAAGCACTTGAAGGTCAGAAACCGCATCGTCTATAGATAATGTGTGTTCGGCTGCATAGCAGTCTAGAAGAAAATCTATGCCGGTGAAACGGCGCAGATAGGCATAAGCCTGCGGATTTGAAAGTTTGTATCGTTGGGCAAAAGCCCCGACACACGCTACCACATATTCTATTCTGTCAAATGTTTCTTTCTTATCCATGCTTATGCTTTATGGTTTACTATTTTATAATACTTTGATGTTTGACACAAAGCTACAAATAAAATTTGAAAACCGTTCTTTCTCATAAAAAGATTTTGCATTAAACGCCCGATGTGTGTACATTTGCAGCAAGATTTATTATCTAATGAATGTCATGAGAGAATTTATCATTGCAGACAATCAAGACATCACCAAAGCCGGCCTGATGTTCCTACTGAGCAACCTGAAAGAGACTTCCCTACTGCTGGAGGCCGGCAACAAAGCGGAACTTGTGCAACAGCTGCGCCTGCATTCCACCTCCATCGTTATCTTAGACTACACCCTTTTTGACTTCTCCGGAGCAGAAGAACTGATAGTGCTCCACGAGCGTTTCAAAGAAGCGGACTGGCTACTCTTTTCCGACGAACTGAACCTGCCATTCCTACGCCGGATGTTATTCGGCAGCATGGCATTCGGCGTAGTGCTAAAGGACAATTCCAAAGAAGAGATATTGACAGCCATACAATGCACCTTGCGCAAAGAACGGTTCATCTGCAACCACGTCAGCAACCTGCTGCTTACAGCCAACGACTCCTCCTTTTCCTCCTCTCCCACTCTCAAAAACACCCCGTTGACCACTGTCGAACAGAACATCCTGAAAGAAATAGCCTTAGGAAAAACGACTAAACAGATAGCCGCCGAACGCAACCTCAGTTTCCACACAATAAACAGCCACCGGAAAAACATCTTCCGGAAATTGGGGGTAAACAATGTGCACGAAGCCATCAAATATGCCATGAAAAGCGGCATCGTGAATTTAATAGAGTATTACATATAAATCTCCCCACTGCCAATGCACAACCGGGCATCGGAATCATATACCACTCCGAACTGCCCCGGTGCAATGCCTTGCAACTGTTCTTCGGATATTATGCGGTACCCTTCCCCCTCCTTTTGCAATCGCCCCCTGACAAACTCCGGTGCATGACGTATTTTGAAGGCCACCTCCACTTCCTCCTGCACCTCTCTCCAGGGATTATCAGTAATAAAATGAAAATCACGCATTTTGAATTCATTGCCGTATGGCAACGACGTATCGCATCCTTGAGATACATAGATTACGTTTCCTTCGACTTCTTTACGAACCACAAACCACGGTCCTCCGCTCAATCCCAATCCCTTACGCTGGCCGATGGTATGAAACCAATACCCTCGATGCTTCCCCAACTTCCTGCCCGTTTCCAACTCCACAATATCCCCTTCCCTTTCGCCGAGGAAACGACGTACAAAATCACGATAATCAATCTTTCCCAGAAAACAGATTCCCTGGCTATCACGACGTTTGGCATTAGGCAATCTGGCACGCAAGGCTATGTTACGAACCTCATGTTTCATCAGTCCCCCCAACGGGAAGAGCAATTTTGAAACTTGCAGGGCATCTATCTGTGCCAGAAAGTCCGTCTGGTCCTTCACGGGATCAATAGCAGTACCGAGCCATATCTTTCCGTCTCGCAACACGGTAGTGGCATAGTGCCCGGTTGCCGTAAAATCAAACTCCTTCCCCACACGTTGCTCAAAGCACCCGAACTTTATCAGTTTGTTGCACATCACATCCGGATTAGGAGTCAATCCACTCCTTATCTTATCAATGGCATAAACAGCCACCTGCTCCCAATACTCCCGATGCAGGTCCACCACTTCCAACGTCAATCCATAACGCCGGGCAACGGCAGAAGCCATCTCCATATCCTCTTCCGCAGAGCAATCCATATAACCGGCATCGTCTCTCCCTATCTTGATGTAAAACAGGGAAGGACGGTAACCCTGTTCACAAAGGAGATGTACAGCCACAGAGCTATCCACACCTCCCGACAACAATACAGCAATATTCATTCGTCTTCGTATTTTCAGATTCATTCAGACCTTGCAAAGATAGAGCGAACGAACAGGACGAGCAATGCCACAGGTTAGGGAATTATCTACCACAATTGTGGTAGATAAGCCAATTATTTTATGGAAAAGCGGCAAAATCACATTAAACATTTCTCTCCATTACCAAAGCCCTTATCCGTTTTTACTAAAAACTCCCCGGATTTTTACTAAGTTTTCACCCCGTCCACAATACCTCAGAACGAGGGGTGGCATTTATCAAGATATAGTACGGAAGAAACGCTATGAGTATTAGGATATTTTACGCTGAAACATAATCATGCAAGTGCCTATCATGGCTCTGCGTTATTCCGACAACAAGTTAGAAAGAATAGTCCAGCAAACGTCCGCAGTCATGCCAATCGCCTATCATCTCTCCGCGTTCGCTTGCCTCGATAAGTTTCTGCAACCGACTTTCAAACAACGGCTTGTTCGCCTTGTTTCTTTGGATATTGTCGATTCTGACATGCTGATAAAGTTTTGGGAAAGTCTTGAAGTGCCGCCATGCCTCCGGATTGGCACGAAAGGCATGAATAATTTCGGGCAAGATGACAAATTCCGCATCCAGGTCGGGACAAGCCGCACGACCTTTGTCTGTCATCATGCCCATCTTTTCGAGCCGTCGGCAACGCTCCTTGTTGAGTTCGGTCCATCTTCCACCCTTGCTTCGCGGACCGAAACGCTGGAGCGTTACGCCATCCACATTCTTGACCGTCGAATCTATCCATCCGAAGCATAAGGCTTCTTCGACAGCATCAAGGTACCACAAAGCACCTTCCGGCGGCGTTTTGCCGCGCTTCACCGCTATCCAACACTCTTTCTCAACCGTGCTGTTCTTCGTCAACCATTCGCGGAAGTCGGAACGGTTCGTGATGTCGAGTATATTTTTCGGGGTCATATTTTCTTCCTTGTTTCGATAGGCCAAAAGAATCTGTCAAATGACATGAGTACACACGAATTACGGCAATTTCACATTAATTAATCCATACAATCTCATCAAATGTTCCAAATACATTGACCGATGTCCATTCTTGTTTCTCAAACGAGTATTCTTCTGTTACATTACCAGCACGGTACGCTTCAAAATGAACAGTCAGTGTTCCCGGTCTGTCATGATTCGCAGCGGCCGATAAAGCCTTGTTGGGGTATTGGGCTATCGGTTCTTTCGTAAGAGCCCCATTTTCATCTACAGTATAGAATAAACTCCGACAGCCACTTTCACTTTTGTCCCGTACTACGATGAAACCGGATATCCATCGGGTATTCCCTAACTCGTCTTTCGCAACCGAACGTACAGAAAACGGTATAAGCCATTCTGCATCCATCTCATCCAATGCCTTAAAGCCTTGATTGAAACTGAACAATACGGGAACCCACTTCCCGTTTCCTTTGTTTGCCGACAACAGCACAATCCGGGATGTGTATGCACCGGGAAACTCTCCGAATTGTCCGGCTTCCACTCCGTCAGGCAATGCGAATCTGAGGGTCGGTTGTGGTGACGATGCTCTTGAAACTAAATAATCGTCCGAACGTTCCAAATCGCCCGAAATGGAGTTGGCTCCATACGACTTGCCGTCATCGCTCTGTATCGCTCCTATCGCATTGCCATTGCCGTACAATGCGATTGTATTCATATCGCTAAGTTTGCTCCATTCTTCTGTGCACAAGTCAAAGAAAAACGGGTACTGATTATCATTTTCTTTTGACAATCCACAAATACCGTATGCCCGATATACACCTAAAGCTGAATGAAAATCAGGGTGCATATTCAATGTCCATGATTTCAAATCACTTATGTCGTTATCTCCATTAAGCCATCTTGTTATCTGTCTTTCATCACCTAACATGACTTTAGCCGCATTATACACACCATACAAGTTAAATTCTTTGGGAGTAAGGCCGTCGGTAAGGTTTACATTGCCGATATTCATCAACTTGCCATTGCGCATGAGATTTACCTCCACGCGAGAAGCCGGTTTCCGATACGGCATTTGGATGGTCATTCCATCGTATGACTTAGCTATGACTTTCGCATAATACCCTTTAATAGCCCCTTCCGGTGTGAGGTTGTCGCCTGTTTCCCAAAAGAAATTCAAAATCACATCGTCGGTTTCAAGGTAACCTCCGCCTTCCAGATGAACGATTGCCCCGGGAGAAAGCGTCTGCCCGTTTTCCAAAATTCCGGCATTCTCAACAAATACAGGCATATCCGGCTCTTTGTCGTCATGGCAGGCAGCCAGTCCTGCCACGGCGAGGAATGCCACAAACAGCATTCTGAAAAAGTTTTTATTCTTCATTCTTTTTAGGTTTTAATTGTTCACTACATAATAAATACCGAAAACGCAAAAACATTGCATCGCAAACACAACTTTTTCATTTCGAGGACTCTGCATCTTAAACAAAAGCCTCTCTGACATTCATACCCTGTCGGCCCAATGGGGGGGGGGTATTATTGTTAAAGCAAACAGTAGCACACATATCCCCATCAGGATTTGAAAGGGAATCCAATTTTTTTTGGGCTGGGTATAATACAAAAATAACGATGCCGCCGAGTAGGCG
>NZ_JAICZW010000101.1 GCF_029057325.1 Bacteroides sp.
AATAAGAAGATGACACACACCAGCCACCGGATGACTTGCAAGGTCTGCAACAAGCCTTACAGCGGACGGTCGCGAAACTGCTCCATCTCGCTATACACGCAGTAGATGGCCTTCAGAAAGGCATTGACAAAGTTCAGAAAGACTATAATGATATAGATGAGGCAGATGTGACGGACAAACTCCAGTGTGCCCGAACCGGATTCGGCAAACGCCACCGGTATCAAGTGGTAGATGATGATGGGCGCCACCATGCGACTCAAGCGTACCATCACTTTATGGTCGAACACGATGTCGTCCCAAGTGGCTTTGGTCTTCTTGACCAACTGTGCCACCACCCTCAACAATATCTTCCGGCATACGGCATCAGCCAGAAAAGCAATGGCAAGTATCAGCATAAAAGCGATGAACTGGTCGAATGTATCGGCCTTGGAAGGGGCAATGCCCCAAGAAATCAGAAAATGGTCTATTGTTTTTAGTATATCCATAGTGTTGCCTCTCCCCCGGCCCCTCCCCCGTAGGGAGGGGGGATGGGGGATACTTTTGTTATGTATTAATATTCTATTCTCTCTTTACGCTATTCTCTCTTCCTCCCCTCCCTACGGGGGAGAGGCTTAAAAACTCCCGTATATCCTCCTTCAGCCACTGATAGAGGTAAAGATTCTTGTAACTGCTGTTTTTCTTCAGCATCACGGACACACTGACCTGGCTGTTCTCATAGCCCGTCAGTTCGTTGCGGAACTGCTCGTCATGCTCTGCCAGGCGTTTTATCTCCTGCTCGCGTTCGCGGCGCAAAGCCGTGCACACGGGAGTCAGAATCTTCAGCACCACAGCATCCATGATATGATGCCCCTGGATATAGAGGTAAGTCGTATCGGGAGTCAGCCCCAACCGCTCCAGCTCCGCACCCATCAACTCCATCTGGTCGATGTATTGCGGGAAGCGGACTTGCAATTCGGACAGCTTTGCCGCCACGGTCTGCCGCATCTCATCCAGACAGCGGTATGGTTGGCGCAGGTTCACATCCCGCAAGCGCACGCAGGCATTGAAATCGCACATCGGAAAGGTGTGCGTGTCGTGCCGGCGGTAGAACCAGACATTCCACAAGAACAGCGGATAGGCTATCTGCGAATAGCGCTTCATGAATTCCGGGAAATCGATGATGTGACGGTCGTTCAGCGTGGCTTGCACACAGACCTCATGCAAGCTGTCGGCATAGCAGTGCAAGTTCTCGATGGCATATCCGTAGGTCTGGAAGATGTAGGGACTCTGGTTTATCCGGTGCGACACTTTCGTGGCACCTTGCAGCAGGAAGTCGTAGTCGCTGTCCACGCAAGCTATCAGGCTACGCCCCAACTCGGCGGTGTTCAGCGTGTTCATCAGCACCATCTTCTTGCCCTTTGTCAACGAGGTGGAAGAAGGCAGCATCACCTGGAAGTATCGTTCCTCGTTCTCGAACTCGGAAAGCAACGTGCGCCAGAAGGCTATATCATCGTAACTCTCCACATACGCCACAATGCGCCTGCGCGCCTTCTTGGGAGAGAGTTTGCGGGCAGCGTCCAGATATGCGGAAGTCAGGTTGTTTTTTAAAGAGAGAGCCACTTTTTAATGAAGTATTAAGAATGAAGAATTTAGGATGATGATTTTTCGGAAGAGACTTGCCACTAAAAGCACTTATCACCTACCACTTATCATCTATCACTAATCACCGAAGTGATTTCACTTACTTCCGTCACCGCATCCAGCCAGCCTTCCATGATGACGGCAGGAGAATGGGTGGTGAGAATCAGCTGTACGTTGGGATTCAGTTCGCGTATCATGCCTATCAGTTTCTGCTGCCATTCGATGTGCAGGGAGGCTTCCGGCTCATCCATGAAGAGCACGCAATGCTCGCCGTCGCGCACCAGTACGGTCAGCAGGATGACCAGCATCTGCTTCTCACCCGAAGAGAGCTTGTAGGGCAAGAGGCGTTCGTCGTCCTGAAAGAAGACGATATCGTTGCTCCGGCGGTCTATCTTCTTGCGGGTATAGCTAAAGAGTTCGTCAATCATATCCTGGAATTTCCGCTTCGGCAGGGAGAGCGAGGGGGCCAATGCACGTTGTTCGTCATCGCCACTGAGCAGCTCTATCATCTTGTTGCCCACGTTCACCTGATAGTCCAGATAGCGGCGTTGGAGCAAGTAGAGTTGCCAATCCAGTTCCGACTTCACGTGAGGGTCGGCCATACGTGCCGTAAAGTCTCCCATCACCAGCGGCCGGTCGTAGCTGCGGATGACATCGTACGGGATGAAGGCCGCTTCAGGATTGTCGAAAAAGACATGTACCCCGTTCTTCTCGTCACTCTTCACTTTGCCGGAAGTCTGTTCCAGATAGTTGACCGAACTATTCAGGATGGTAGTCTTCCCCACCCCGTTGATGCCTGAAAGGATATTGACATCCGGACGAAGTTCCCACGCGATGTCATAGCGTTGCCACAGACCGTGTATCTCGATACGCTTGATGTAGTTGGCTTGTAGTTCCATACGTTCTCTCGTTTTAATGGAAGCAAATATAGAGAAAGAGATTGGATTTCGATTGCCTTTGCCCTGTTTTTTTAAGTATAAATAAGCGGTTTGACAGACACTTGTGTTCAGCGCGACAAACACTTGTGTTCAAGACGACAGACACAAGTGTTTGAGACGACAGACACAAGTGTCTGTCAAACGGGGGGATATATGCCCCCCCTACTCTATCATTTCCTCAGCTCCTCAAAATAAGTATCCAGCAGGTTCTTGGCAGCCACGAACGAAGTCAGACCGCCACGCAACACCAGGCTTTCCTTATCGGCAAGCATGGCCTCAACTTTCGGATTGTGGTAGAAGCTGTCGCGAAGCTGTTCGTTGATGGTTTCGTACATCCAATACTTGCTCTGCTCGTTGCGGCGATATTCAAAATAGCCATTCTTCTTCACAAAGTCGATATAGCTATAGACCATATCCCATACCTCCTTCACGCCCAAATTGTAAAAGCCAGAATAAGTGAGTACTTGAGGAGTCCAGCCGCTTTCGGGAGCAGGGAAAAGATGCAGCGCATTGCGGAATTGCGTTGCCGCCAGTTTGGCACGTTCCAGGTTGTCGCCATCGGCCTTATTGATGACAATGCCGTCCGCCATCTCCATAATGCCGCGTTTGATGCCTTGCAGCTCGTCGCCCGTACCCGCCAATTGAATCAGCAAGAAGAAGTCCACCATCGAGTGTACAGCGGTTTCGCTCTGTCCCACGCCTACAGTCTCTACAAATATCTTGTCAAAGCCTGCCGCCTCGCAAAGCACAATCGTCTCACGGGTCTTGCGGGCCACTCCGCCCAACGAACCCGCCGAAGGACTGGGACGGATAAAGGACTTGGGATGGACGGAGAGCTGCTCCATACGGGTCTTGTCACCCAAAATGCTGCCTTTGCTACGCTCGCTGCTGGGGTCGATGGCAAGCACGGCCAGTTTGCCACCGTAGTTCTCCAATACGTGCAGGCCAAAGACATCGATGGAAGTACTCTTGCCGGCCCCGGGCACGCCACTGATGCCGATGCGGATGGAACGCCCCGAATAGGGCAGACACTTTTCTATCACTTCCTGCGCAACGGCTTGATGCTCCGATTTCACACTTTCCACCAACGTCACGGCACGGCTCAGTATCGTAACGTCACCCTTCACAATGCCCTCCACATACTCTGCCACGGAGAGCGGGCGTTTCTTCGGCTTACGTTTCAAATAAGGGTTCACTGATGATGGTTGCTCAACGCCTGCATTGACAACCAATCCTTTATAGGCTTCGCTATTTTCAGGATGTTCCATGGTTTAATGGGATAATGCGTAAATGTAGGAATGCGATAATGTGGGAATGTGGCAATAAAGATTAGCACATTAAAGAATATCAATCTCTATTTTGGGCTGCATCGGGTCGTTCGTTATCATCAGTAAACGCAGATGGCGGCGTGTCTTGCCGATGTTCTTCTTCAACACCGTCACACGAAGGCGGGTGCTTTCGCCCGGTTGCAGCACTTTCTTTTTCAGACTGACGCCTACTGCCGGGTGGAATATCTGCAATTTTCTTATCTGCAACGGTGCATGCCCCGTATTGGTTATAATGATGTCCTGATGCGCCTTCGCTTTTTTGGCAAGAACCGGACTTAAATTCACCTCTTTCGCAGAAAGGCTGATGGCGGGTGCATTGGCTTTTTCCGCCTCCGTCATATCGGAAAAGTCGGGCAAAAGAATGGCGGAAACCTGGATTTCGTTCTCCTCTCCTACCTTGTCACCGGAAAAGCGAGCCAGATAAACCGAAGTCTGCGTCAGCCCCAAATCAGCCAGCTTCTCAGAGTTCAGAACCAGGGAGATGACACCCTTCTCGCCTTTTTGCAACACATTGGGCTTCACTTCCATTTCGAGGAAAGAAGGCAGGTGCATCAAGACCGGTTCGTAAGGACGGTCGGAAAGGTTCACCACACCGATATGCACTACAGGTTTCTCGCCACGCTGCACATCGGGGAAGTCGATGCTGTTCTTGTCGATACGTATCTGTCCGACCTGATAGGGATGCGTCTTGGTGAAGTCCTTGATTTCACGTACCACCTCGCCATTGAAATGAAGATAGACCAAATGAGGTTCTGCATTGATATGTATCGCCACCGATTTCTGAAAACGTCCCAAAGCCTCCGCATCGAACGTCACATTGACGGTTCCTTTCGCTCCCGGAGCGATGGGGGTCTTGGTCCATTGAACCACCGTACAGGCACAATCGGGTTCTACTTCCGTAAGCACCAAGGGGCTGTCGCCCGTATTGGTAATGACAAACTGAGCGGTCACCGGACGCTTCCATTCGATTTGCCCGAAACTATACATTTCGGTACTGGAAGTAAAACGGGGCTGGGACAAGGCAGCGAACGCTACGGCAACAAGCAAGTATAGGGTAAAAAAGATACGCTTCATCGGTTCTGTTTATAAATTAATGCAACAAAAATAGGAGTTTTCAATGAGAGTACCTAAAATAGAAGAACGCAAATTACATAAATTACCTCCAATTCATATAATTTGCGTTCTTCCTCAGCCCTGTATCATCATCAACGGATGACTATCGTCCCACCCGCCGAATGCGAAGCATACTCCGGAGCGTAAGCACATTGGACGGTGGCAAGTCCCGTCTCGTAGGTTCCGCTACGGGCAATTCGGCAACTGTGCTCCAGCACATATACACCTTTGCCTAAATGGTCGAAGAAGAAGTTGGTGGCAGCATCTTTTACCTCCACATACACACCTGCCCCGTTGTTCCAACGATAACCGGAAAGCGCACCTGTCGGTTCGAAGCAAGCGCCGCGTTGGTCTTTCAGCTGAACGAAGTCCATTGCACGGTCCAGGCTGATAATCAAGCGTGAAACGACTTTATCGCCCACGGACAATTCCGCATTACCGGCAATCGGTTGCAAGGACTTCTTGCCATCGGCAGACACACGTTCCACAAACAATTCTTTCTTCACGTTCAGCTCGCCCCCTTGCTGCTTCACATCGGAAACGGGCGACAGGTATTGGGCATAGACGGCGCCCCAAGCTATGCCTGCATCCCGCTTCTCTACAGTGACGGATTTCGCTTTCAGCTCGGCATCTCCTTGCGTAAAGGTCTCTCTGACAACCGCCAATCCCGGAACGGCATTCTGTGCGGAAGACCGGGTTTCGATTACCTTCTTGCCCAAAGCGACGCGTACATCGCCACGGCTTTCCAGCAAGTCACCGCCTTGGCACAGCAACGCATAAACGGCATCGGCAGTAGTCACCGGAGAGTTCCATCCGGTGGTCTGCTTCTGTTTCAGCAACCAGAGTTTCATCTCTTCGACCAACGCACCGTTGCCACCAGTCTTGTTCAGCGCCTCCATCACAGCAACGTGGGCGGGTATCGGCATCATTCCCCAACGATAAGGATGGGCATGGAAGGCGAAGTGCGCTCCCATCTCGTCCGTCTGCACGAGATGTTCCTTGAGGGAAGCGATAAATTCGTTCGCTTCGGCAGTGCGTCCGGCAGCGTGCAAGATAACGGCAGACTGCGCTTTAGCTATCATGCTTCCGTCTTTCAGATTACCGCCCACTTTGGAAAGGAAGTAGCGATGTGCCGCCTGATTCCCGGCAGGCACCTTCTCGCCACTAAGGGCAATCAGATAGAGGTACTGCATCGCTGCTTCCGAATTGATGGTAAACTTGGCTCCGTTCTTCTCCGCCTTGCGAATGTCGCGATACTCTTCCAATGCTTTCTGATGCAGGTAGCCGAATGCTTTCCGCTTCATCTCCTGCACTTCCGAAGGCTGCACTTCGCCCGTCATCAACGGAAGGCGTATCAACAATCCGGCCACGTAGTCGGTGATGTGACGGCTGCCGCGCATTCCCTTGTACCAGCTCCAGCCACCGTCTTCCCCCTGCAACTCTTTCAGTTTGGTAAGGGCGGAGAGGTTGCGGTTGTCCAGCAGGTTCACATCGAACAGCGTGGCGATGCGTGCCCGCAGTTCGGCTTCGGAAGCGGCCTCCATCACCCACGGGGATTCATTGAGCAGGATATTCTTTACGTCCTGGTTCTTCTCCAGTTGGCTGAGGAAGGTCTCTTTGGTACCTCCGGCAGCTTTCCAGCTGTCGAACACCGCCTTGATGCGGGGTTGGCTGTTGGCGATGTAGCCCGCAAGGCTGTTGGCGTAGTAGGCGGCCGCCCACGATACGGCGTTCTCCGTAGCGGGCAGGCTCAATGCTGGCAAGGCTTGTACGGCATACCACGCCGGGTTGCCGGTAAATTCCACCGTCAGACGGCGGTCGGTAGCGGTGCGGCTGTCGCGGTTGAAGAGGCTGTCCAATGCGAAGGTACGGGTTTCCCCACCACGGATAGGCATGGCAAGCGTCTCCGTGATGTACTCCTTGTTGCTCAATACGGGCAACAGGTGTTGTTCGCCATCGCTGAAAGCGCCTCCATCGGCCACGATGCGCACACCCAACAGCCGGTAGCGGTCGGTTGCCTCGAAGCCAAAGTCAACAGCAGCGTTCTTGCCTGCTTCCGCAGCGAACTTCTTACGTTGGGTAGCAATCACCTTCTCCGTCACCGGGTCGAACAACGTGAAGGTGGCGGTTCCTTTTACCGCCTTATCGGTCTGGTTGGCAATGGTGGCGGCTATCTGCGTCTTATCGCCCGTGCGGACAAAGCGGGGCATATTGGGCGTGAGCATGAACTCTTTCGCCGTAACCGCCGATGCCTGAAGCATACCCGTCAGCATCTCCTTGGTGTGGGCATAGCCACGGAAGCTCCAGCGGGTCAGGCTTTGGGGCATGGTGAAGGAGAGGGCCACCTCGCCCTGCTCGTTGGTGCGGAGCTGCGGATAGAAGAAAGCGGTTTCGGCAAAGTTGGTACGGAGTCCGTCAAGGGGTTGCAAAGCCTGCCCCATAGGAATGACCTCTTCTTCAAACAGGACATTAAACACGGCAGTGGCTTCTTCTTCAACGGCTTTGGTTGCCGCACTCTTGAACTGCACTCCGGCGGCATTCGCCAACCTACGGGGGGCATAACCTGCCACTTCCGCCGTAGTCGTAACCGCCTCATCATTTACGATACTCAATTCCGCCACAGCAGGCAATCCTACATAAGGAGAACAGAAATAGTCGAAGCCCCACACCGGTACCCGCCAACTCTTCAACGGGAAATAGAGGCTGAACCAGGTATTGCCGTAATGGGTCATATCGCGACCAACGGCATACAAACGGTTGGGATAGAACAACCGCAACAACTGGTTGTTCGGATAGAGCTTATCCAGCGAAGCGTCGTACATCGTGGCAAGCAGTTCGGCGGCTGCGGCTCCTCCCTGCGGAGTCTTGACGATGAGTTTCCACTCCTCCGCCTGTCCCGGACGCAGGCGGTCGCGGAACACCTCCCACTTCATGTCAAGGATGCGTTCGGGCTGACGTTTCTTCAAAAGGATGTGTTGGGAATAGACTTGGTCGTTCTTCACGAAGTAGAAGAGCAACGCCACGCCTTCGCCGTACTCCTCCTTATAGGGATACTCTATGCGGACAATGGTGTCGCTCCATTGCAACACGCGGCTCTCGATGCGCTTTTGATTACAAAATACATCCATCAGCACGTAGGCATCCTTGTGGGACGTTCCCAACAGGAAAGATGCCGGGCGAGTGGCATCAAACTCTTCGTTCTCGCCGTAATAGAAGAAGTCGGCACGAGCCGCCGGGCACGCATCCTGCTTGGAGAAGAGCATGAACCGGGGGCTGTAGTCCTCGTTCGTCTCTTCACGTCCTTGGCTGTCGCGCACGGAGAGTTCCACCCGGTAGTTGCCCGACGGCAACGCACGCCAATCCGCAAACTCCTGCGCACGGTTGGCAATGAATTCCCTTTCCCATGCAGGTTGCGCCGAAGCATCCTTGCCATCGTCTCCTATCAGATAGAGGCGGCAGATGCCTTTGACTTCTTGCGGAACAGTCATGGCATTATATACTCCGAAAGTATATATCAAGCTATCTTCCTTGCAAAGGTAGGACGGCAAATCGGCACGGAACGAATAAACCCGATACGAAGCGTCAAGGCTATAAGTAGCAGTCTGCGTTTCGCCCGCCTCATCCGTCACTGCCGCTTCCACGATATAAGTATAGGTATTCCTTATGCCCGATTTAGTCGTCTGTGCTGTGGCTCCATCGGGAGCATCCAGTTTCAGCGGAATGGCAAAGTTGCCGTCGGCATCCAATTGCAGGGTATCGGCAAGCAGCGGTTTATCCGTGCGATTCCAGTAACCGCGGTATATGTCCTGCCTCCTCACGGTATAGGCAATCGGCACCTCCTGCACCGTCCGCCCGTTGAACGCCTTGACATTTCCTTTCAACATCACCCGGTCACCCAACCGGTAAGCCTCAGCCACCGGCGTAAAGGTTATCTCGAAAGTGGGACGTTTGTACTCCTCTACCCGGAAATAGGCGTATGCGGAGGCAACCGTCTTGGCTTCCACGCTGAACACTCCGTTCAGGCAGGCGGCAGGAAGCGTGAATTCGGTGGTAAAAGAGCCGAAGTCGTTGGTGCGCACCTTACGGGTGGCAAGCTCCTTGCGGTTGACATCGCGCAGAACAAGCTCGTACTCCTCGCCTTCCAGCACACGGGCGCTCTCCTTGCCTTGCAGGTAGGCTATACCTTTTATATATACGGTCTGACCGGGACGGTAGATGGAGCGGTCGGTCAGCAACGCCACCTCCCTGCGATCCTCTTCCCGGACATCGTTGCGGACGGGCCGCCATCCATAGAGACGCTGCGGGCGCATGGCTGTATCATTCCCCTTCCGAACCACATAGCTGCGGAAGCCCTCTTGCCACGCCAGCACCGCCTTGCCTTGAGCATCGGTCACCACTTCCGCCAGCTGCTTGCGCTCGCGTTCGTCGTAAGTGGAATAGAAGGTTATCTTGGCATCGGCTATCGGCTGTCCGGTGGAAGCATCCAAGGTGACCAACTCCTTGCGCCCGTCGCCCAAATCCAATGTCAATACCTTGAAACGGGTGGCGGTGAAGAAACGGCTCTCCGTGCGGGCATTTCCGGCATCGGGCACCACTTGCAGGATATAAACACCTGTCTCTTCGGGAACCGGAAGTTGAAGCACCGTGTCGGAAGCCAGGTAGGGCACGTCTTCGGGCAACTTGCCGTCATCTGCCTTCGGCTTCAAAGCGTAGTGCGTGGACGAGAGTTTCCGCGCATATTTCTTATAGGTATCCGGATTGATGCCATGGTCCATCCATGGAATCTCTTTCAGCGTGGTGGAATAAAGGTTCAACGTGAAGCCGGAGAGATTCTTGTAGCTCGCCCGCACCTCCATCGTGCTACCGGGATAGCCGCTTTCGCGGGCAGATACTCCCAGTTCCGGTTGCAGAATTTGGGCACGGATGTTGCGCAACTCGTTGATACGCTTATAAGCGGGATAGCGTCTTAAGCCCTCGTCGCATACCTTCAGGGCTTCTGCCACACTGCACCCTTTGGCACCACTGCGCAGGTAAGAGGCCTTCTCGATATAGACCTCCGCACACACTTCACGGTTGCCGTACTTCTCTATCAAACCGTCCAAAGTCAGGAGGCACTCCTCGTCCGTTTGCATTTGCTTCCGCCTGCTCTCCCGCACTTGATAAGGTTCGTAACCGAAAGCATGCGCTTTCTTCCACTTCCAGTAATCCAGCGTGCAGAGCACTACGGCATCTTCCGCCCCGGCCCGGTGACGATAAGTATCCATCATCTGCTCGTAGATGGAACGGATGCGGAGCGACTGCAACGAATCTACCCGAAAGCCATTTAGTCCCTCATAAACAGAAACGGCACGCCGGGCAAGCAGGTGATACATATCGTGCCGATAGAACCGGCTTCCATCGGCCAACACCGTAAAAGGCACATACCCCTCGACAGAAGCCTCCAGCAGACGTGCGGAGTCCTGCAAGGAGGCACGGGCATGGCGGTCTATCCGTTCTGCGAACTGACTGCTGCTCCATTCGCGCACATCGGCGGACACCTCGTCGGCATCCGCGTCCAGCGGCGTGCGTGCAAGCAACGTACGGCGGTTCCGCCTCATCAGGTCGACATATTCCTGTGCCAGCAAGGAGTGCAGGATGGCCTTATTCACCGGATTCTTTTCCGACATAGCCCAACGTTCCAGGTTCTGCAAGTTGGAATACAGGCTGTCGGGAGTCAATCTCTCCCGGTATTCCTCCCTACAGATATAGGCTTTCAGCATCTGTCCCGCATTCTGTTCGCGCTCTCCTTTCCGATAGATTTCATCGGTCAGCTTTATCACCGTCTGGGGCAGGCTCTTCTTCTGCGCCTGCTCCACTTGTTTCCACAATTGGCTGTAGGTCTGTGCCTGCACCGGGGACAACCCCCAAACAGTCCACCACAACAACAGCAGACTGCACACTCGTTGGATTGTTTTCATCTTCTCAATCAGTTTTTTAATGATTAACAAAGAAAAGGAATAAAGTCCTAAGAAATGTAGTTTTGGGTATAAAAAATCTTATTGCGCTAACGCAAGAAAGGGATACCCCCTTTGCAGGCATATCCCTTTCTCCTTTTCTCTAACGTTAGTGTATTTACATCTGAAGGCTGTAATACTTCATTGCCTCCATCCAATTCTTACCGGCAATGGTAAGCGCTTTTCTGAATGAATTTACAATTTTCTTTGCCATAATCTTAATTTTTTAATCAAACTAATACCTTGTTTACAACTACTCAGCAAACCAATATGCTTCATTTCCACCTGCTTCAGCAAGGAAGCGGCCCAATGATTTCATACTTCTTGCTCTCATCATTTTCTTTTTTACTAATACTCTTAATCTTTTTACCTTGTTATTCTCCTAAAATCAATCTTATTACCTTTAATACTTTGTTCAGTTTCTCTCGCTTTCAAGTTTTACAACGCAAAATTGGAGCCTTTGTTTAAAACAACCAGCAAAAAAGGCGAGAAATATATGTTTTATAACACATTTATTGATATAAATCAATTTCGACAGACAAATTGCCACAACAAAAAAGGCAGAATGCCTGCCAAAGCATTCTGCCTTTCCATCTTAATCTCTATAGATACTTTATTTCTCCGGTGTCTGTTCCAGTGTAGCCACCAGGAAGTCGTAGAACTTAGTGACGGTAGGAATCAGCACACGTTCGTCCGGCGAGTGCGGAGAGCGCAACGTGGGGCCAAAGGAAATCATATCAAGTCCCGGACAAGCCGCTCCGATGATGCCACACTCCAGACCGGCATGAATCACCTTCACCGCAGGTTCGATGCCAAACTGCTGCTTGTAAGAGAGCTTCATGGCGTGCAAGATGGGCGAATCCACGTTAGGCTGCCAACCGGAATAGCTACCACTCAGCTCTACCTTCATGCCCGCCATGGCGAAGCAAGCCGCCAGACTGTCGGCAAGAAAATCCTTCATGGTATCGCACGAGCTACGCGCCAAAATCTTCACAGAAGCCTCGCCGTCTGCAATGGTGACAATGGCAAGGTTGGAAGAGGTCTCCACAGTATCGGGCACGGTAGGAATCATACGTGTCACACCGTTCTGGCAAGCCATCAGGACATTAATCATGTTATCCTGAATCTCTTCCGGAACGATGGCGGCAGGAAGTTCCACCTCTTCCATCCGCAACGTAAGTCCGCTTTCTATCGAAGCGTACTCGCTGTTCAGCTGCTCCTCATATTCCTTGATATACTCGTCCAGGCCATCCATATCTTCAGGATTGAATACCAGTACGGCATGCGCCTCACGCGGAATGGCATTGCGCATATTGCCTCCTTCGAAACTTGCCAGTTGAGAATCGAACTCAATCAGCAAATCGTGCACGATGCGTGCCAGCAACTTATTGGCATTGCCGCGTCCTTGGTTGATTTCCAGACCGGAGTGTCCGCCACGCAACCCCTTCAGCGTAATCTTGCGGGCTACCAAATCGGCTGCGGGTGCCTCTTCCTTATAAGCCAGCGTAGCGGTGATGTCAATACCACCGGCGCAACCGATGTAGAGTTCGCCCTCGTCCTCAGAGTCGAGGTTCAGCAGGATTTCGCCATTCAGCGTTCCGGGCTTCAAGCCGAAGGCTCCAAACATGCCCGTCTCTTCATCTTTGGTAATCAAGGCTTCCAGCGGACCGTGCTTCAGGTTGTCGGCTTCGAGCACCGCCATGATGGCGGCCACGCCCAACCCGTTGTCCGCACCCAGCGTAGTGCCTTTGGCCTTTACCCAATCGCCGTCAATGTAGGTCTCAATAGGGTCTTTCGTAAAATCGTGGACGGTATCGTTGTTCTTCTGAGGCACCATATCCATGTGTGCCTGAAGAATAACACCTTTGCGGTTCTCCATGCCCGGAGTGGCAGGTTTGCGGATGATGACGTTGCCGACCTCATCGGCAAAAGATTTCAGTCCCAACCCTTTTCCGAAATCAACAAGGAACTTCGTTATCTTCTCCATGTGTCCAGACGGACGCGGAATCTGAGTCAGTGAATAAAAATGCTTCCACACGTTCTGCGGAGCAAGTTGTAGGATTGTACTCATATTATTAAAATTAAGTTTTTCGCAAATATAACGGTTTATTCCCGAAATGCGCAATAATTCGGAAGATTTTAGAAATTCAGATTACAGCTTTTCATGATGTGGATAAAGCCATCCCCACGCATCATAGGGTCACTTTAAAGGGAAAGATTCGGATCCATCTCTTACCAAGAGATGGATTAGACCACAAAGGTAGGACGTGCAATAGATATATCCAAATATTTTCTACACTTTTTTTGATAATTTTATTCAATGAAATGGATTTTCGTTTGAATATAATCAACTTTTAAAAAGAGATATATTCTACCTTTTTTTCGGTTCTTCCTACATTGGAGTGACATCGTTGGTTTTATTT
>NZ_JAICZW010000102.1 GCF_029057325.1 Bacteroides sp.
TCGCGTATCAGGGCGGCTTCTTCTTCCGGCGCGAGCCGGGAGGTTTGCCGTCGTGCTTCCCGCTGCCTTTTGGCGGCTTTCATCCGTTGCCGTTCTTCCGCCAACAGGATTTGCGCCTCCTGCTCCGATGCGGATAGGGCGGAGAGCGACTGCCGATAGGCTTCGTCCTCCTCCAGTTGCCTGATGCGGGCGTTGATTCGGGAGATTTGCTCTTCTTCTGTTTTGAAGAATCCTTGCGGCTGCAGCAGGTCATAGACGGGCGGCACAAAGAACGGATGCACGTTGTTTCCTGCCAGAATGCCGGAGAAGGCTGCCAGATACCCGATTTCTCCTTGGGCTGTCTGCACCACCAGTACGCCGAACATCTTGCCTTGCGCCAGTTCGTCTTGCCAGGCTGTCTGCCGGGCCAGGTACTCCTGCACTTCCTTCGCTGCCAGCTCGCACAGCGGATGGGGGGTGTAGCAGAAGGGATAGGTGAACTTCTCCGGAAGCGGAATGCCGGTGATGGATGTTGTAAAGCGATGTAGCATCATGGTTCTGGATAAAAAAAAGGGGCTATTCCTTTGACGTTTCGGGAGTAGGGTGTTCGGGTTGTTTCGGCTTGTTGTGCAATGCGCCGGAGGGCTTCTTCTTGCCGTACTTGCGCGCTCGTTCCCAAGCCGCTTTCCGTGCCTGGTACTGCTCCATTTGTTTCTCAAGATAGTTGTCTGCCATAGCGGTTTATCGTTGGGTCTGCAATGAAAACTCCTGCCGGTCGTATTCCTGTCCGTATTCGTCGGCAATGGAGATGTGTATCACTATTTCTCCGGTCTTTATCCGCTTCCCGGCGTAGAGGTTGGCGGTGTATTTCACGCCTTCGTGCGGGGCAATCTGCTCTATCATTACGGATGACGACAGGTAGATGCGTTTTGCCCCGGTGGCTTCGGCCACCACGGGAACCACGTTATAGACCGTTTGGTTGCTTTCGTTCATAATCTCGAAGATGACCTTGCTGTTCTCTTCCGAACGGATGATATGGTCGCGGTCGTCGTCGATGAAACGTATGTTCTGTATCCTCAGGTGGTCGAAGCCCGATGCCGCTCTCTGCACTTCGGATGGGGCGGGGAAGGGGCGTGACCGTTCAATCCGGTAGCCGCTCTCCTCTTGCCTCCTGGGGGCGGTGGCGGCGTTGGCGATGGCGGCTCCGGCAATGGTGCCTATGATGTTTCCGATGGCGGACCCCCGGTAGCTGCCTCGCCGGCCTCCGCTGTTGTCGCCTATCAATCCGCCGATGGCACTGCCTACGTTGCCTCCGATGGCGGCTCCCGCGAATACGGCGCCGGAATTGTCTGTAGCCATTCGGCCGGTGCCGCAACTGCTCAGGAGGGTGGTGATAGTCAGTATGACGATAATAAGTTTCTTCATATCAGTGGTTCTTTAGTAAAAGTTGTTTTTGAGGGAGTTATCTTTAACTCCCGACAACTCCTTTCCCCATTAGTATTTGCTTTTGATTTCCGGCAGTGCTTTCTGTATGTCTCCGATGCGGCGTGTGTCGCTGGGGTGTGTGCTCATCCGTTCAGGCACTTTGGCGCTGCCGCCTGCCGACATCTTCTTCCAGAAGTTGATGGCTACATCGGGATTGTAGCCTGCCATGCGCATGAAAATCAGTCCCATATAATCCGCTTCCGATTCGTGCTTGCGCGAGAAGGGCAGCATCACTCCATATTGTGCGCCTACGCCGTACACCTGGTTGGCAATGGCCTGCATGGCGGCGCTTTTCTGCGAAAGCGACCGGTTCAGTATCCGGGCGCCATATTGTGCCAGTATCTGTTGGCTCATGCGTTCGTTGCTGTGTTTTGCCACGGCGTGTGCCACTTCGTGTCCGATGACTACCGCCAGCTCATCGTCCGATGTCACCAGTTCCATCAACCCCTCATACACCACGATTTTTCCGCCGGGCATGCAGAAGGCGTTCACCTGAGGGTCTTTCACCAGATTGAATTCCCACGCGAAGTTCTTCACCTCGCCGGCAAGTCCGTTCTGCTTCAGGTATTGTTCGGTAGCGGCCGCAATCTTCTTGCCCACACGTGTCACCATCGCCGATTGTTGGGCCGATGTTGACTTCGGGGCGCTCTTCATGTAGGCGTTGTATTGGGTCAGGCTGGAGCTCAGCACCTCCTGATCGGATACCAAAAGCACCTGCCTCCGTCCCGTGACAGGTACGGAGCCACAACCTGCCAGCAAAAGCAGCACGGCAGTCAGTGTGACAGTCAGTATGGCAATCAGTTTCTTCATATCGTCTTCTATGATTCGCTTCACAAAGATAAGAAAAAGACTTGAGAATGCAAAGCGTTTCAGCCTTGAATTTTATCCGTTTATCACGGATTTTTTTTCTTCAGAAAAAGCATCGGTTTTTCAGGTGGAATTGAACTGCGGAATTCGTGAGGTCTGTTTCCCGCCTGCCCCGTCCATAATAGATGTTTGTAAATTATTTTTTTTACTTCTTTTTGCAGGCGGCACATTCCGGCCAAAAAATGCCCTTTTCCCCGTTTCTTCCCCGTTCTCCCTGTCTGCTTCCTGTCCCACCCCTATCA
>NZ_JAICZW010000103.1 GCF_029057325.1 Bacteroides sp.
TGGAATCGGTAGACACGAGGGACTTAAAATCCCTTGGCCATTGCGGCTGTGCGGGTTCAAGTCCCGCTTCGAGTACGTTAAGGGACGAATCGTGTTTCCCACGGTTCGTCTCTTTCTTTTTATCTCCGTTATCTATTGGATATGAATGCTTTAGAAGAAAGAATTGGGGGCACTCTTTTAGGTTCAATATGCTCGTTATTTTTGTCGTAGATAAATCCGTCAGGAAACACGAGTTTTTGTAGTCTTCTTCTTCCTTCTAACCCTTGCAATTTCCATAGTTCAAGTAAGTTAGAATATATCTTGGACTTCGACAAGATGAATTCCTAGAAACCTACGATTTATTGGATTTTTAGAATAAAAAATCATTTGTTGAGTAAAAATAGGGCGTTTTTCCCGAAAATTGCCTACTTTTGTATCGCACATGCACGAAGCATGTATAAGACATATAGAAGAAAGCGCATTTTCGCTATATTCCGTCGATGTGAACTTGGACACTTCACTGAAGTAATATCGGAATAAAGGGAAGAACGCTCTCCTTGTGTGTTGTATTCGTACATCTAACGAAATACATCCACAAGTGGGGCTGTTCATTCACCTATATCCATATTACAGGGAGTCCAAGCCCAACATCGAGGATTAGGTAGAATGGTGGCTCCACTTTCTTTTTATGCCTACAATCTCTAATTTTTAAAGCATCGTTGAGCCATAGATGTATAATTTTGTAATGGTAAAACGATTATCCTTAATTCTCTGCTTAGTGCTTTTAAACTCTATCCAATTTTATGCCCAATCGGTTTTTTACCAATTGGTCGAATCTGAAAAAATCTCATCATCTGTTGTTAAATTGTCATTGAAAGTCTATGGGAAGAATAAAAAGACAATAGATGCAGATGCACAATATGCAGCTATTAGGGTTGCTTTATTTGATGGGTGTCCTAATACCATGTATAATAAACCTTTGTTAGACGATGGGGAAACTACTTCATTTGAACAATATCCTTCTTATTTTGATGGCCTTTATAATTATCGCCTTAGCGATTTCATTGCTAGTTGTATAGCTGTTTCAAAGTTTAAAGGTGCAGATAAAAAGAAAGGTACATTATATGAAATTCAGGTGAAAGTCCTTCAATTAAAAAAAGATTTGGAGAAGAACGGTATTAAAAATAAAATAGGAATATGATTATGAAAAACATTGTTGCATTTTTATTGTGTATGCTTCCCTATTTGACAATGGAAGCACAGACGGTCGTACAGCCTAAAATAATGGTGATACCTTACACAAAGGAGGGTGAAGACATTAGAACCATTCTTGAGAATGACGAGAATAAGCGGATTGCTTTGGCTAAGATTAAAGAGGCTTTTGATGAGAGAGGTATAAATACAATTGATTTTGTAGCGAAACTGAAAGCCATTGAAAGTGCTAATGTCTTTAATATGGAAAATCAGTTAGACATAAAATCTCAAATTATAGACATGTCAGGTGCTGATATATATGTAGAAGCTGAAATCGTTTGTAATCAGAATTCCTCAGCCTCATCGAACAAATCTGAAACACGTATAAAAATAGTTATTACAGCCTATGATTGTGCAACAGGTGCTTCTTTATCAAATAAAATAGGTGAAAGTGGCACTTTTTATACGAATGATATAGCTAAATTGGCGATGAAAGCTATTACTTCTTGTGCAGATGATTTCCTACGGGTGATGCAAATGAAATTCTCTGATATATCAGAAAATGGACGTTCTTTAATGTTGCAGATTGGCTTTGAAGAAGGATCCATGTTTACAATGGAAAGTGAAGTAGGTACACAGGGGTTATTACTCCAAGACGAAATAGAATTATGGGTGGAGGCTCATTCTTATAATGGGAATTACCATTTACAAGGTGTCAGTCCTGTGAAAATGATTTTTGATGATATAAAATTACCATTGGTTGATGAAGCCACTGGAAATAACTACAGCACTAGTAAATTTGGTATTGAAATGTTGAAGTTCTTCCGTTCGTTGAATATACCAATTTCACGCAGTAATAAGGGAAACACATTGTATATAACCATAAAATAGGATATTATGAAGTCAAGAAGTACAGTTATTGGTTTGTTTCTGCTTGCATTTTCATATTCTTATTCACAAACAGTGAATGATATAAGTAAGGTTATGTTAGGTGTTCGTTTTCTAGACAATGCTTCACAAGAAACATTGGTCATGAAACAGCAACTGGAAAACAAACTGGTGATGTTTGCTACGCAGTCAGGATATTCATCATTTGGAGATAATAATTTTTTTATCTCTCCCAATGTTATTATCAATAGTATTGATGTTGCGGAAGGTGGAATGAAAAATGTATATGTGGTACAAGGTGAGTTGTTTTTGACAATTCAAGATGACGAAGATGGCACGGTATACTCTTCTAACTCTTTTTCTTTCAAAGGTTCTGCAACTAAAAAGGAAACAGCAATCAAAAATGCGGTTCTGAATATAAACTATAGTAAGGTTCAAAGTTTGTTTGATGGTGCGAAAGAAAAGATTCTTTCGTACTATGAGAAACAACGGGATGTTATATTTGCACGTGCAGAAATTTGTGCTAACAATGGGAGTTACGATGAAGCTATCACATGTTTGATGATGATTCCTGAAGAACTTACAGATATATATCTTCAAGCCATAGAGAAGGCCCAAAAAATATATGACATGAGGGCGAGAGCTATCCAACAACAGAAAATAAAAGAACGGTGCGATAGTAATGAAACGGTTCTTACCGAAGCAAATAGTTTGTTGGCCATGCACAAACCACAGGAAGCCTTAAAAACATTGTGGGCCTACCATTCGGGTAATGAAAATCAAAATGCACAGTACACCGAACTAATGAAGAAAGCCGAAGATTTAATTTCGGCCTCGGAACTTGAAGCTTTAAGAAAAGAAGAACGTGCCTATCAAGACAATAAACAACAACAGGAAAGGAAGTGGGATGAGTATACAAAAGAAACTGCCCACAAACGTAATATGGACAATAGGAATATGGACTTGAAAGAGCAACTAATAGAATCTGCTGAAAGGGGGGCTCATAACCAAATTAGTAAGGAAAAACAAGCCATTGCAGCAAGTGAAAAAGTCGCTTATTATAAAGCTAATGTTGATGCACAGAAAGTTGAAGACTTAAAAACTGTTGCTTGTGAATACATTCGCAATAATCCTAACCGCTATTATATCAAGGTGAAATACTAATGTCAAATTATAGCAAAAATGAAAAAGTTTAGTTTTTTATTGTGGTTTATACTTTCATTTATGGATGTATGCTCACAAACTGCAACTAATGCAGATGGAACTCTGAAATTCAGAGGCAATGTAGCAATCATTGTGGAAGGTCGTAGTCTTACCTTTCAGAATGGAACATTTGTGAAACAAGTCGAAGATGAAAATTTGCAAGCTTTAAAAACAGCCTTACGCACATTGTGTATGCAAGATTTTCAGAACATGTGTTTGGCGGTGGTAAATAGAGATGATGAGGCTTTCAAGCAGGTAGAACAACTCATCAGCGAAAATAAACTGGAAGACTATTTGGATGGCTTTTCTGTTTCAGCAAAGAGTCAAGGAGCCGATTATATTTTCTTAGTCGATATAACACAGTATGGTGAGGATAATTCAGCTACACAGTTTGATATCTCTACACGTCTAATGAATGTAGAAAATAATATGGGTTTCCATACTTTCTATCGTTCAGAAGCTATCTCACTGAATGATGAAAATGAGATGCAAAAAAAAGCAGCCAAAATTATAGATGATTTCCGTGCTTCTTTTCAAGACTTTTTATTGAATGTTTTCCCTGAACAATACTTCGTTGCAAAAGTAGATGGTAAAACATGGCAGTTAGGAGCCTACCAACCTAATGGTCGTATTCTTCCAACGGACAAATTTTATGCGTTCAGATTTCAGAAAGAAAAGATGAAGTTAGCACAAAATGAACTCCCGATACAAGTATTAGAGGAAGTTGCGATTTGTGAAAGACCATCGGTCAATGGAGGATATTTGCAGGTGAAATCTGATAACTTCGTATCGGATGTTTCAAATATTGTTCTATTTAGAAACTTGTCTCAGCCAGTTTTTCAGGGTGTAAACCAAATGACCATGACCTTTTTCGGTCTGAATTATGAGATGGATTCTTATGATGGCTTGATAAAAAGTCGTATAAACAATGCTGTATTTAGTGCTATAACTCGCCACGCTGGCTTACAACTTATAGAACATGACCATTTGTCAGAATTGAAAGAAGAACGTGAACTGCAAAAAGGCGAAGATTTCATTGATGGACATGTCGTAGAGCAAATGAAGGCTATTGGTGCAATGTATCTGATAAAGCTTGAGTCGTATCAACGAACGGAATTCCAAGTATCTTTAAAAATCTCCCTTATCTCGGTTGCAGAAAACCGTATTATAAGAACTGTGGATGTTAATACGTCTATTGACAATATAGAGAATGAAATGTATAAGCAAATTTGTGAAAGAATAGCTAATCCATGTGTAATTAAACTAATTGATAAAAATACGTTGGAAATGTCTTCATTACTTACTTTAAAAGATGGAGATGATTGTATTTTGGAAATGACAAAAGCTGTACAAAATCCAATGACTGGTGAGGTTTTATATTCAGTTGCGGAACTTTGTACATTGACATTTGAAGAATACAAAGGAAACAAATGTATTTTGTCAATTGATAAAATAAAGAGCAAAGAAGATATGGAAAATTTGGAGGCCAACTCCGCAAATGGATTTATAACATTCCGTGTTGATGGTACAAAAATCAAATCAGACCTTGATACAGAAAGTGATGTAAAAAAACAAGCAGGGAAAAAGAAAAAGTCAAAAAGCTCTATTTGGAATAAACTAAAAGAAGTAGGAAAAGAAGCTATTGACAACGTAAAAGTGAATATCAAATAACTTTAATTAATTTAAATAACTTTAATATGAAGAATTATAACATTAATGCAACAGGTCTAGTTGTACGGTTTCTTTGTGCTAACTGCCATGAAGAAGTAGTTTCTATGATTGAATCGTTACCAATCCCCAATTATGAATCGGAAACGATTGGAGATAGCGAAAATTCAGTTGAAGAAGAAATTCAATGTGAAAATTGCGGTTGTCAATACATTGTAAATCTCTACGCAAACATAACGGAAGGTCAAATTGACATAGTCAATGATGAAACAGGTGAGTGTATTGAAGATTTCCAAATTGAAGAAGTTTTTGAAATAAGCAAAAATGAATAAACGAAGTCTTTCTTTAATTCGTTTTGAATATATAATTGATGCGGATTGTTGTGAAACCAGTATGGTCGCCTCTGCCTAATGAGGAGGCTTTCATGATGATTTTCCCTTAATGTTCATTTCTGGTTATTTTTGAATATTTGGATTTGATAGAACTTGTTGTAATTCAATTTGATGGATATTTTGTTACAGCGGGTTTCAATCTTAAATATTCAAAAAAGCGAGATTGAGATGATTTTTGAATATCTGAAAACCTTTTACCTCTGCTGTATTGCGGAAATGCGGAGTGCGGAATTCATTGTTTGGTTCCGCACTTCGTTCTTCAGTCCTCTAAGGATATTAGCTGTTTAATGTCTATGTGATTTTCTTTTGAAGAAGACAAATGAAGTTTATGTAGTTTTTTGTATGGCTCCATGATACGGGTAATGGAGGTGTTTCTTGATACAAGGGTTCTAATTTTAGCATTAACCTCAGCTAATCATTTTGAACACAGCCCTTTATTGTATTAGGACATTTAACTAGAAGAAGTTATTCCGTATCTCCTTAGCTATATAGCGTCCCATCAGTTCTTGTCCCGGTTTGTCGGGATGCAGTCCATCGCGCAGATATCGTCCTTGTCCTGAGGGTTGCTCAAATTTCTCCGTAATGCCGCTATTGGCGTAGCAGTCTATCAACTGCACGGAGAGTGCCCGACATAATTCGCGCAGAATGGCGATTTTCTGTAAGTTCAGCGCATTGTGTTCAGGACTTCCGGTCTGTATTGGAGTACATACAAACACACGGCAGTCCGGATAATGTTCCAGTATTGTCTGAATAGCCCAACGTGCTCCTCCTGCCATGGTCGTAACATCCACCTCGTCGAGCGTCTTACTGCGTAAAGCTTCTTCGGCACTGCCTAAGTTGCGGTCATTTGTTCCCATAGAAAACACAAAGACGTCGGGTGCGGGATAAGCACCGCTTTCTACTTCGGCAATAAACTTCTGGATGTGCACTTTCGATACGTTGTTGTGGCGCATCTGCAATTCCTGCCTATCTTCTGTAGGTTGCCATCCTCCTGAAATGCCGGCAAATCCGTCGCATCCAAAATCTTGTGTATCGGCGTGGCATGCCCATGTGGCAGAGCCTACCGCCACATTGTGATGGGTGGCAAATCCAAGCTTATCGACCACCGTTTTCGACCACTGCTCGCCTGCGGTGATACTGTTTCCATCACATCCGAAATTCAGCTTACTGAAGTCCGGATAAAGAGACTGTGCATGTAATGCTGTTCCCATCCAAATCAGAATTTCCAGAATTATCAATCTATTCATCTTCTTATTAGAATAAAAAATTAAGAGAAACGTTCTATAATTTCCATACACATCCGTCCATTATGATACGGACATTTCCAAAAGCCTGCCTTGTCGTCGTCGGTGTTTACCGTACCGTCGGCACGCACGCTCCAGTGCCATTCGCCATGTTCGTTGTCGATGAGTTTTTTGCGGATGAACTCCCAACAGCGGAAGGCCTTTTGCATCGCTACCTCGTCGTCAAAATACTGATACAGGTTGGCATGACCCACCACGCACTCTGCCTGTACCCACCAATGGCGGTCGGTATCCACCTTGCCGGTGTTTGTGAAAGCTTCGTAAATCATGCTGCCGTCAGGGGCCAGCCCTTCATCGGCGGCGGCAGCGATGTATTCCACCAGTGGTTCCACCTTGTCCAATACCGCCTTGTCGCCCAGCACCAGGGCGGCTTCGTGCAGCAACCACGAGGCTTCTATGTCGTGCCCGTAGGAGACGATGCGGTATTTGCTCACCCAATCGTCGTTGAAGAAGAGTTCCAGATGTCCTGTTCCGGGGTTTAGAATCTTGTCGGTGAAGAGAGTGATAAGGTTGCGGAGCTGCTTCTCCAGCCGTTCGTCTTTCCAGATGCGGAACAGATTGGTGTATGGTTCCAAAATGTGCAGGTGGGTATTCATTGTCTTACGCTCATTCTCGTCTTTAGCGCTCAGGCGCATATCGGCAATCTCACTCCACTCGCGGGTCATTGCCTCGCAATAGCCGTTCCTCATGGGGTCGAAGCTGTGTTCTTCGATGCATAGGAACAGGCGGATGGCATAGTCCAACGCCTCCTGGTCGCCGGTGGCACGGGCATATTCGCTCAGTCCGTAGATGGCAAATCCCAAGGCGTAAATCTGTTTCTTGGTATCAAGAGGCTCTCCTTTGCAGTCGAGCGACCAATAGACTCCGCCAAATTCTTCATCATAGAAATGGTCGATAATGAACCGTTTGGCGCGTGTGGCCATTTCCAAGTATTCGGGCTTTTTCAGCAGTCGGTAAGCTGCCGAGAATGTCCATAGAATGCGGGCGTTCAAGATAGCCCCCTTCTCGGCTTCGGGTTTCAGCTCCTCGCGTCCCGTGATGCGGCCGTAGAAACCGCCGTTCACTTCATCGGGCATTCTGTTCATCCAATAGGGGAGAATGTTGGAGACCAATACTTCCTGCATCTCCTGCTTCATCTTCTTTGTATCCATGGGCAAGTTCGGATTTCAGATTTATAATTTCAGATTTATGAGTTGTCAATTGTTCTTGTTTCTTCTTGCTTTCAGCTCAGCATTGATGGCCTCCATCCGCTTCTTGTTCAGCGGATAGATGAATACGATTACGATGGAAAAGGCGGCAATCGCAGCAGGAATGAAACTCATCAGGTACTTCAAGCCATTTAAGGCTTCGGGGCTCTGCACGGCATTCTCTGTCGTGTTGTAGCCGAAGAGTGCCAGTAAGACCATCACCGCCCAGCCGGCAAACGCACCGCCGAATTTCTGGGCCATGGAGCCGGAAGAGAATATCAGTCCGGTGGAAGCTGTTCCGTCTTTTTGCTCCGCATAGTCGGCCACATCGGCATACATGCTCCAGATAAGCGGGGAAATGATGCCCGTGAAGATGGAAATCAGCACCTGGAAAATCAGCATCAGCCACCAGCCTGCCGCATTGTTCGGTATAAAGAAGAAGAGCACACTGAAGAGAACCAAGCAAACTAAAGAGAGCGTGTAAGTGGACTTCTTGCCGAGCCTGATAGAAAGGGGAACTGCCAATGCCACTCCCACCATGTTGCACACCTCGCCCACCATCAGGAACAATCCGGCATAAAGCACCAGATTGAAGAAGCCGAAATCGAGGAAGGCGTTGGCGCTGACGTAGTCTTTGAAGAAATAGGCCGCTGTGGCACCCCGCACGGTATTGAAGAAGTTAGAGAGCAGGGCAGCACCGTTCAATATCCACCAGGGGGAGTTGCGGACAAGGGATTTTACATCCTTGCCTATGGACTCGGCGGCCGCGCTCTTGACATGTTCGCGCGTCATGCTGAAACAGAGCAGGAACCCCAGGAAGCAGAGCGTGGCAATGCATATCATGGCATACTGCCAACTGGTAGCGCTGCTGTAATCCATCGACTTGAACCAGTTGCACAACGGCTCCCATGCCCCCAAAGCGATGAAGCTGCCGCCGTATGCAAAGAACATGCGATAGGAGGAGAAAACCGTTTTCGTGTTCGAATCGTCCGTCATCACTCCCAGCATAGCTCCATAGGGCACATTGATGCCTGTATATACCGTCATCATCAGGATGTAGGTGACGTAAGCCCATATCAGTTTGCCCGTCGTGTCCAGCTCAGGGGTTGTAAACAGCAGGATGCCCGCAATGGCGAAAGGGGCCGCTATCCACAGCAGATAGGGGCGGTATTTGCCCCAACGCGTATGGGTGCGGTCTGCAAGGACTCCCATCATCGGGTCGGACACTGCATCCCAGATGCGTGTCACCAACATCAGCAATCCGGCATCAGCCAGACTCAGACCAAAAATATTGGAATAGAAGAACGGTAAATAGTAGGAGAATATCTTCCAGAACATAGAGGAGGACATATCCCCAAAACCATATCCGATTTTCTCTTTCAGTGTTGCCATGGTAAATTGTATTTCAGATTTATGATTTTCAGATTGATGATTTATGACCTGTTGGCGGAATTGAATCTGCAAGAAAATAGCTTCTGCAATCCCCTATATTCCCCGGTTTGACAGACACTTGTGTCTGTCGTCTCAAACACTTGTGTCTGTCAGCTTGAACACAAGTGTCTGTCACGTTGGACACAAGTGTCTGTCGTTTCATTTTTCAACGACTGATAATCAGTGTGTTATAAATCGCCGGGAAGCGGGCCTGCAAATTAATTCCGCCAATGGGTATTTATGACTTCAGGCTGGTACGCTGCTGAAGTCTGGAATCATCTGTCTAAAATCTTTAGGTTTTTGTCAATAAGTTTTTTCAATGTTTCTACCGAAGCCGAAGAGCGTAGGCCGTCGGCAGGCGTATTCATGCAGTAATCCACCAGTTTGTCAATGGTGGAAGTGGCCACGTGCATCCGGGTGTCGGAGGAGGCGTAATAGATGAACACCTTACCGTCTTCATCGGCAATCCATCCGTTGGTGAACAGCACGTTGCTTACGTCGCCAATCCGCTCTTCGCCTTCGGGTACCATGAAGGCACCGGCGGGAGCGGCAATCACCCGGGTCGGGTCTTCCAAAGAGGTCATGTACATGTAGAGTACGTAACGCAGCCCCGCAGCACAACCGCGCACGCCGTGTGCCAGATGCAACCATCCTTTTGCTGTCTTGATGGGATGCGGGCCTTCACCGTTTTTCACCTCCTTGATGGTGTGGTAGTAGCGTTGGTCGATAATTTTCTCTTCCTTTACTTCGGCGTGGGTGATGTCATCTACCAATGCCCAACCGATGCCGCCACCGCTGCCTGCGTCGATGAAGCCGTCCTGTGGACGGGTGTAGAGGGCATATTTGCCGTCCACGAATTCGGGATGCAGCACCACGTTGCGTTGCTGGCTCTTGCTTTTCAGGTCGGGCAGGCGTTCCCAGTTCTTCAAGTCTTTGGTGCGGGCGATGGCGGCTGTGGCAGTGGCCGATGACAAGTCGCCGGCAGGGGCGTTGTCGTCGTGGCGTTCGGCGCAGAAGATGCCGTAAATCCATCCGTCTTCATGAGCCGTGAGGCGCATGTCATATACATTGGTGGCGGGAACCGCCTCTTCGGGCATCGTGACCGGATAGTCCCAGAAGCGGAAATTGTCTATGCCGTTGGGACTTTCGGCCACGGCAAAGAACGACTTGCGGTCGGCGCCTTCCACGCGCACCACCAGCAGATACTTCCCGTTCCACTTGATGGCGCCTGAGTTCAGGGCTGCATTCACGCCGATGCGTTCCATCAGGCAGGGATTGGTCTTTTCGTCCAGGTCATATCGCCAGAACACCGGGGTGTGTGCGGCTGTCACTATCGGGTATTTATAACGGGTGATTATACCGTTGCCGTCTTCTACGGCTACATTCTTTCTAGCAATCAGTTCTTCGTGCTTTTGGAAAAGCTTCTCCACCTTGTCTTTAAAAGTTTCCATAAGATTGTTGTATGTCTGTTATCGAAGTTTGTTTTTTCTTGAGATTGATTATTCATATAGTTTGACGTCTGCCGCGAACAGCGTCCGGGGATTCTTGTAGAACTCTACGAAGTCGGCCGCAGAAGCCTGTCCTGGGTAGGGGGCGTAGTAGTGAGTCACCTTTTCGCGAGCGTTGCGCCATACCAGTACGTATGCTACCGGATATTTCTCGAGTGCAGGTAGCAGGGTTCCCGTCCACCACTTGTCATCGGGAATGCCTTCATAACCGATTTCGGTAACGGCAATCACCTTGTCGTGTGTCTTGGCAACGCTGTCCGTGATGGCCAGCATACGGTCCACACCTGCCAGGAATACATTGCGGTCGAACTGATACGTATCGAAACCAAGCACGTCAATCAGCTCATCGCCCGGATAGCGTTTCAGGAATTGGGTGGTGTCTTGCGGTTCGGCCCCCGGTGAGTAGGCATACAGGGCATTGTCCACGCCTTTGGCTTGCAGGCTTTCTACCGTCATGCGCCACAAGGCTTTGTATTCTTCAGGGGTGCACAACTTCTCTCCCCACCAGAACCAACTGCCGGTATGCTCGTGCCAGGGGCGAAAGAGTACAGGCACCTTGGTTCCGTCGGCCGTTTGCAGGGATAGCAGGAAATCGGCGACCCCGTCCAGCCATCCGGCAAACTTCCGGTGATGCTCTCCGCCGGGCAGGATGGACTTTACTACCGTGGTGTCCGAAACATCCCAAGCATCGCCGTCTGTCTTCGGATTGCGTGCGTGCCAGCTGAGCGAGACCATGCCTCCTCGCTGATATTGGTTGATAATCTCTTGTCTGATTTTAGCAAAGGGAACCTTGTCCAGGTTGGCCGCATTTCCCAGCTCCAGCTCTCCCAAATCGAAGCTGATGACAGCCGGATAGTCGCCGCATACGCTGTTCACGTCCGAGCGGCCTTCGTCCCCTTCCCATCCGATGCCATATACCGTATCGTCGTGATGGCCGAACATTACGCCTCGCGAAGAGGTTGCTTTCAGATTGGATAGCAGATTTTCCGTTTCCGGTGTACGATTCGAAGCTGTTTCTTTGTTCGCAGCCTGTTCTTTTTGGGGAGAACCGCCACAAGCGACCAACATACCGGTCGCCAAAAGTACCGTAGTAAATTTAAGTTTTTTCATATACATGCTTTTCAGTGGGCATTATGTAATTATTCACGGCACAAAGATAGCGGATTGTATGTTGCCGGAATGATACAATTTTATCCCATTGTTGTATGAAAAAACACACTATTCACGCACGCTTACCGAAATGCGCTTGGGAGAGACGATGCTCTGTTCCACTTTCCGTTGCTCCAACTCTACAGGCTTGTCGGTAAATTCGGGTACATTATACGAGGTAATCAGGCGGTCGTAGTATTCGTACGGATTCTTCTGAGGCAGCAGGAACGGTTTCCCTATGGTGCCGTGCTCGTCCATGCTTGCCAGATACAGGCGTGTATAAAGTCCGTCGTCCCGGCGGCTGCTGAAGACGAACCAGCGCGAATTGCTGCTCCAGTTGTGGAAGCTCTCCGTGTCGTCGCTGTTTACTTCTTCTATCGGGCGCATGGTTCCGTCTTGCAGGTTCAGCAGCCACAAGTCGGCCTCCTTGTGCCAAATGGAGAAGTTGCCATAGTCCGACAGCGTGAACATGATGTATTTCCCGTCATACGAAGGTCGGGGGAAGGAGATGCTTTTCTTCATTGCCGCCGCATTGACCAGCGTGTCTATCCGTTCGCCGAATGTCCCGTCCGATGGATGAAAGTCGATGCTGCACAGGTTATAGCGTATTTCGTTGTATTCGGCCGGTATCGGCTTGGCTTCCGCAGAACAGAAGTACAATTTGTTTCCGTCGGGCGAGAAGACCGGGAACGTTTCAAATGCCTCTTTCTGCTGCAACAGGGGCGATAACAAGAGTTCGTGCGTCTTGGGATGATAGACCACTACATCCGACTCCAGGTCGAACACCTCTATCCGTTCGTCTTTCACCACATGGAACGACTGCCGGGTGTTGTTGACGGAATAGGCGATATACTCCCCGCCCGGATGCCAATAGGGATATACGCCGGCCGACAGCGTAGAGTCGGTCTTGGTGTTCAGCATCTCCCGTTCTCCGTCAATCTGCATCAGGGTCCCTCCGTTCTTTCCACGGATGTGCAGGCTCAGGCGGTCCGGATTCGTCCGGTTGAAGGCGTGGCAGTTCAGGCACATGCCGGGCACCATCGTATTCTCCAGCAACGGACGTTCGTCGAAGGAGGAGAGGTCACGCTCGTAGATGCCCATCTTGCTATATACTTCATATCCCGGAGCCAGTTTGCGATAAACCAGCCCATAGTCGATGGGGTAGGGGCTGATGTACATGGAAAAAGGACGGTATTGTTTCCACGTTCCCTTTTCCCTGACGCAGACCGTGAACCGGAGGCTGTCGCCCTTGTTCGCTTTCAAAAGCGCCTGCCATTCTTTTTGCGGGAATGATACTATTTTATCATTTACGTGCAGTTCTCCGGTTTTGCTGCCGGTCACTGTCACATCCACCCGTTCATATTCTCCGCCGATGCAATGGAAGTTCATGGGGGCGATGGTGGCGGGGATGGTTACGCCGATATAATCGGGATAAATTGCCGGACATTCGTCCACCTTTTCCGGAGAGGTCACCGGGGTGCTACAAGCGGCAAGGCAGCATGTGGCCCATATATAAACAGCTATCTTTTTCATCATTCTTCTTTCTTCTTTTTACTTCTTTAGTAACAAATAGTTCCAATAGGTGTGCCCGAAGCGCGACTGCAACAATTGCTTCGCATCCGGTTGCGTCATATAGATTTGAGCAAATTCCGTCACATCCTGCATCACCCGTTTTGAAATGCTCCACGGCATTCCCTGGAAGTTCTTGTGCGACTGGGTCCATACATAGACCAGCGCTTCCTGATAACTGCGGGGGATATGGTCGTAACCGGCATGCTTGCCCAAGGGATAGTACTTCATGAAACTTTCCATGTCACGCTTTTGCAGGACGTATGCCAACATATATTCAAACGCCATCCGGTTCCGGTGATTGTGTTGATACAGCAGTCCAAGCATAATATCCACCTCCCGGTCGCTGAACAGAAAATCTTCCGTATATCGTATCTGTCTCAGCCAGCCCCACTCCTTATGCGCGTTGATTTTCTCTTCGTTATAGAGATAGGTCATGGTCTCTTCGGCCCACTTCTTATAGAAAAGGGTTTTCGCCAGCATCCGCAGGTATTTGGCGGCTACCTCATATTGTCCGTTTATCAGGTTGGTCTCTGCCAGACGCTTGAAGCAACGACCGCTTTTATTGAAGTTCGGAATCGACTCCATCGCTTCGAAGGTGAAACGTTGTGCCGTATTAATCATTCCCAGATGATAGTATGCTTCACTTGTGGGCAGCGGAGAGGTGAAATCGCGCTGAAACTCCGGCAGCAACCCTTCCGTCCCGTTCTGGTAGAACTCAAACATGCGGTCGCCCATCTGTCCGGTCTTGCCCAAAGCAAGGTTCAGGCAAGTCACGCCGAAGGGGGAGGTCGGTGACCGCTTTTCCGCTTTCCCGATAATCGCCTGCCACTGCTTGTTGCGTACCAATTGGTCATATTCCATCGCCTCTTCCTTGTCCGGGTCGTAGCCGGAAACCACAGCATACCAACCGGACAGGGCCACGCCCACCGTCAGCAGGCTTCCATACCATGCTTTTTTCTGCTTTACAGCCGGGAGAGCTGCCATCACGAAGGGAAGAACCACCAATGCCAGTGCAATTGCAATCTCCATTCCGAGCACAGGAACCGGAAAGCGGTAATACCCAATCCCCGTCATCAGCCGATATACCGGATATTGTACCCATATACTTGCCAATAACGGACAGCAGATGCCCCACAGCCCGATGCCTCCACAGAGGCCGATACCTTCACAAACACTCCTGCTCTTGAGGAACAACCGGAATTCGCGCACCACGACCCATCCCATGAATATGAAATGAACCGCACCTGCCGTCCAATAAAGGAGTGGGAGAGCCGTCAGAATATAGACGATGCGTTTCCATGTCCCTTTTACCATCGTGCATAAATAAGATACGGCCAATGCCAACAGCAACGATACCGTCCCCGAAAGCATCGCGTTTTCATCTTCCATGAAGCACCACAACAGCATCATGGGCAAGAAACTCAAGGGGTAATAGACATCGGCCGCACCCTGTTCTTTGGCCAATCTCCAGACCAGGCGTTGCAGCACCACATACACGACAGCCAAAATAGCCGCCCCCGCCCACGTATAGTAATAGAACTGCGTCAGAAATTCGGCGATATATTCGGCAAAGCCACCGGGAACGGCTACCCGTTCCCACCAATAGTCCGCATCGAACAAGAAGAGCTGGAACTGTTCCTGGTAGGCCAGATGAGCCGGATAGGCGGTGCCCCAAAAGAGGAGTGCCACGACCCCGAAAAGAACGGAAAGTCCCGGTTTCCAGCTGTTTTTCAGTAATACATTCATAGGGATATTTTCTATTTAGATTTACTATTCACTATTTGTCGTTTTGAACATCTTGTCATTCAAACTTTTCCGCTTCCAGTCCCTGATAGATTTTCTTGATGACAGCGGCATCAAAAGGAACAGGAGTCGCCGATAAATCCGGTATGTTATAGGATTTCAAGGTCAGGTCATCTTTCTCCGGGTCCGACTGAGGGAGGACGAAGGGTTTGTGCGCCTTTCCTTCCGCATCCAGATAGGCGAAATAGATGCGCCCGTACTGCCCATCACCCCGCTTGCTGGCGAAAGCGAACCAGCGGCTGTCGGACGACCAACTGTGATAAGTGTCCGAACGGTTGGAATTGACCGCCGACAACGAATCAACGGTGCCTGTCTGCAAATCCATCAGTCGCAGCTCCGTTTCCCTGTGCCAAATGGGGAAAGTGCCGTAATCGGCAATCGTATAGAGCAGGTAGCGCCCGTCCGGAGAGACTTTCGGATGACAGACGGAACTGCCGTTCAGCCGGGCGTTCCACAATGTATCTACCCGGCTGCCCCATTCGCCCCGTTCAGTATCAAACGGTATGCGGCACAATGAGTAGCGGAGCTTCTCTATGCTATCCGGCAGTGCCACCAACGGCGCGGAACAGAAATAGACCCACTTGCCATCGGCGGAGAAGGTCGGAAAGGTTTCCAATGCCAGGCTGTCTGCCGTCAGCGGAGAGACAATCATCCGGTTCTCATCCCAATCCGCGATAGCCAAGTCTGATGTCGTGTCATAAACTTCCAGCCGGCGGTTATCTGCCGCATGCAGCATGGGGATAATGATGTTTGAAGAGAATACGGCATACCGCCCGTCGGGATGAAAATCACCGTAAACGGCGGCAGATGTCATCCGGTCGTTCTTCAAAGCCAGCTTGCGCAGTCTGCCGTTGCGGTTCAGGATGGTTCCTCCTTTTTCACCGCGCAGATGGAACATCGAAAGGTTGCCGTTGTTCCTTCCATGCACATGGCAATTCATACATTTGTTATCGGTCAGGCTATTGTCCGCCAATATGCGCTCCTCAAAATTCTCCATGCACCGTTCGCGAATCTGCAAGGCGTTCCAAACCTCATAGCCGGGTTCTATCAAGCGATAGCTGACGTAGGCATCTATCCGCTCAGGCATCACCCGCCATTCGAAAGAGGGATACCGCAGCCATTGTCCGGCTGTACGGGCGGTGACTGTCACCGTCAGCGCACGTCCTTTCTCGCTCTCCAGTAAGGAGCGCCAGGCTTTTTGCGGAAAAATCACCTTGTTGCCGTGTGCATGAACCTGCAAGCTGTCTGCCGTTCCCTTTACGTTGACAGATACGGCATCCACTCCTTCGTTCCGCAACAGGAAATTCAAAGGAGCCACATTGCAGGGGATGGTCACATCCTGGTATTCCGGATAGAGCACCAACGGTTGCAATGCAGGATGTGCCGATTCAGGGTAGGGGGCACAAGCGTGGAGGCTGTACAGCAACACTACCGCCATCATCCATATATTATACCTTATCTTCATATTCATCTTCAACGTTTATCACTTACGGCCCGTCGCCTGCCTCTTCGCCGCATAATGGAAATAAAACCAGTATGTATTTTCATATTTAGCCTGCAAAGCGGTGCCGTTCCCTCCATTCGCTTCGTAGATTCGGGTATAGTCACCGAATTCTTCCAGCACTTGGGGCGGAATGTTCCATTTCCTCACCTCCTCCGGCGAAGCCTTGCTTCCCGCAAGATAGACAAGCAATCCTTCGGCATACAGCCTGCATGGAATCTTTTCCGTGGAAAACTCCCGGTAGTCTTCGGCAAAAGCCTGTATGTCTTTATTCAACAGGTCGAAGCACAGCAAATAGTCATACGCCTGCCTGTTTTGGGGGTTGCCGCGTAGCAGATGACGAAGCGAGAGAGGAATGTTGCCGGCAGTGCGCAACGCATCTTCGGCAGGTATCAGTTGTCGTTTTCGTTCCAGCCACCGTTTCACTTCGGCAGTCTGCCTGCCGGGCATACGGCGTTCCGCCCAATCGCGGTAGCACATCGTCTTTTGCAGCAGGCGGAGGTACTTCATCGCCGCCGCTTCGTCGCCGTTCACCAGGTTGATTTCCGCTAACCGCCTGACAGCTCTTGCGCCGGTGTGGCGCGGAGAGAAAATCATACCTAAGAGAGCGGCATGTTCTGCCATTGTCATGTCTCCCAATGCGAACCAGACTTCATTGGCCGCATAGATGGCGAGAGGAGTGGAGGTGGGAGCCACGGGCAAGAACAATCCGTCGGAAGCCGGTTGATAGTGTCCTGTCAGCAGTTCGGGAAGTTGTCCTTGTTGCGCGTTCAGCAGATTGTAATAGTAGGCGGTGAACGGAGATGGATATTTGTCCTCCGCCAATAGCTTCCGCACCTTTTCCGAACGGCCGAAGTACATTTCCGAATCCAGCGCCAAGAAGTATTCACGCTGCCAATCGGGGGTATCGAACCATCGGGACGATCGGTTTCCGCAACCGAACAGCCAATAACCGGCCGCCAATAGGAAGGCGCTCAACGGCACTCCCCATCGCATCGAACGTCGCAAGCAGCAACGGCACAGCCATAAAACGCCTCCAATGCCCGTCAGTGCAATGGTGCCGGACAGCGGATGGCTCAACCCGCATTGTCTTCCGGTTTCCCAAGCCACCGCCAATATCGCGGGAAGCCATGCCCACCGTCCGATGTAAGGAAGCAGCAAGCGGAATACGACGGTTCCCCAAAGCAACAGCACGATTGTCATCACTGCCGGACCGCCTCCTTCGTAATAAAAGAATTGGGTGAGAAAATCTCCCGTCAAGCGTGCCAATGCCGCCGGATGCCGCAGGTATTCGGTCAGCGGTTCGGCGGCAAACACAAAAAGTTGTGTCTGCTCTCTATGGAACAGATGGTAAGGCAGCATCCGAAAGAAAAAGAGGAACAGCGACAAAGCGCCGGCTCCCGCTACTCCCCACTCAATGTATTTCCTTTTGCGAGCTTTCATCCAACTCTTTCTTTTGTTCTTCCGTCAGGGTGCCGCGCAATATCTTCTGCATAAACACTCCCAACGTATTGTTTCCTTGCGCCGTCAAAAAGGCGAAATTTCTCTCTTGCTCTTGCAGTCTCAGCGTATCGCGCTTCCGTAGCAGTCGAACGGAATCCTTTCCGACTGCAGTTTTCTGCGCTTCCCATATCTGGCGGTAGTCCGCCTGCCTCTTTTCACGGTCTTCTTTCCACGCTTGCAGGGCATCGTTCTGCGCAGTGCCCGTCACCGACCCGATGGAATCAGCCTTTACGTAGATGGTGCCCGGCTCCGTCACCACCAGCAGTTCCTGAATGCGGATACGCAACTGATGGCGCAGGCGCAGCACCTTCATTTCCTCTCCTTTTCCGGAGAAGGAAAAAGAAGCGTTGGCTATTTTCACAGAGTCCACCCGTCCCGGAGCATTCTCCATCGGAACAAGGTATATCCACTCACCATCGTATTGCACGGACGGCAATGTCCCCTCAATCTGATAGTTCCGTTCGCTATTTCCGCATCCCGCCCACAAAAGGCAACTCACGCAGAAAAGCAGGAAAAGCTTCTTTACTCCCATGCCACTTTAAATTTTCTTCACTGCCATACATTCCATCTCCACCAGCCAACCCGGGCGGCAGACGGGAGCCAATGTGATGACTCTCGGCGTATCGGGGAAGCGCATGTCGAACATCTCTTTCACCACGGCATAGTCTGCCATATCGCGCAGATAGACAATGATATGCCCCACATCTTCAAAACCGCAATCCGCCTCCTTCAGCAGGGCTTCCACGTTCTCCCACATCCGTTCCGTCTGCCGGCGGATGTCTCCGGCATATACCACTTCTCCACGGTTGTTGATGCTTGCCGTGCCGGAAATGAGTACCAGCCGGCGGCCGTCGTAATCCACCGCCGTGCCCCGTTCGAAGCTGACTCCATATTCGTAGGTGGGATTCAGGTGGGTACGGGCATAGAGGTATTTCACCTGTCCGGGCTTCAGCCCCTCCATGGCAAAGGCATCCAGCATCACCAGCGCCTTGGGGTCGGCATGCCGCCCGCCGATGCCGGTACTGGCTATGTAGTGTGTCTTTTCCGTCAGGTTCTGGGTGACGAACATTTCATTGCGCGCCTTCACCACTCCGGCATAATTGCAATCTACGTTCTGCACGAATATCCAGGTGCGCAGGCAGTTGTCTGCCAGGGCGCATCCCTCTTCCATCAGTTGCATGGCATAGTCGTTGAGCAACAGGCGCATCTGGTATTCCGAATTGGCGGCACGGTTGAAGCTGCCCCCCATCCAGAGCTGCCGGTAGGCGCCGCGCCGCACCTCATACAGCCCGTTTGGCAACGCCTTGGTCTGCACATGGGTTTGCAGATGGGCCCACAAAGCGATTTTGGTGCCATCCAGCGGCGGCTGCTCCACCACCGACAAGGCGCAATCGGAAGTTTCCGCCACTGTGGCAAGCAACGGTTCCGCCTGATTGGCGGCATCACTCAAGAAGAATCTTTTGAAGACGGCCACGGCCTCGGGAAGTCTGTCCCTCACCACAGCGGCATAAGCATCCAGCACGGCATCCACCTGCTCCATATAGCTTTGCTTCGGGTCGGTGGCATGTATCATCAGGTGATATTCGGTCACTCCGCCTTCTACGGCAAATTCGGCGACTTCGGCCCTGCCGGAAGGATAAGAGTAGGAAGTGTATTTCATATTGTTGATAAGAGATTGTTTCTACACGCCAAAGATAAGACATTTCTCTGACAGAAAGTAGAAAAAGCCCTCACTTTTGTCCGTCTCTTGCCGAAAAAACTTTAGCTTTAGCCTTTCCAGTCTTTGTATAGCGAAGACAGAATGCGGTTCGGCAAAAACTATTAGAGCAAGCTCATTGTTTTTGTGCTTACCTTTACGTATCTTTGTGCTGTTCTTTGCAAGTGAACCACCCGGGTCGTTCAATCGGCCAACCCGGGTTGTTCAATCGAACGACCGGAGTTGTTCAGCCGAACGACCCGGGTGGTTCACTTATAAAGAACGGTATTCAAGCGAAGAAAGGAGTTATATAGGAGAAAGGGGGTATCGGAAGTTGGAAGGAGGTGTCGGAAGTTATCGGTCGATGCCCCGCCTTGTGCAAGCAGGATTATCGGCTTCTAACTCCTGCTTACTTCCGAATAACTTCCGCTCACTCCTTTCTCCCCCATAAAACAACAAAACATCTGAATTATGGCCATTGTATATGACTGGTACGAGAATCCGGGCGCGGAAGGCGATCCGGAAGAGAGGGGACTCCATCCCCGTCCGCTGCTCAACGGGAAGGTGAGCATGAAACAACTGTATGCACGAGTACATGCCCGCAGCTCGCTCACGGTGGGCGATGTGATGAACGCGATAGACTGCCTGACGAAAATCTGCGGGGAAGAGTTGCGCGACGGACACGAGGTGCACATCGAGGGATTGGGTTACTTTGTCCCCACCCTGGAAGCCACGCAGAAGGTGACCCGCAGCACTCCGAACAAACATCTGAAAATCCGTTTGAAAAGCATCAGTTTCCGACCCGACATCAAGCTGAAACAAGCGATGACGGGTGTCAGCGCCGTCCGCAGCAAATATACCCGCTGCTCCCGGCAATTGTCGGAAGTGGAGATAGACAGGGTGCTGGAAGCGTATTTCGCCAAACACGACGTGCTGATTCGCAGCGACTTCCAAGAGCTGTGCGGCATGGCACGCACCACGGCGAACATCCACTTGAAACGGCTGCAGCAAGAAGGCAAACTGAAAAACGTGGGGAAGCGCACGCAGCCCATCTACCGTCCTATGCCGGGATACTACGGAATGTCGTGCGACGCGGTTGTGGGGCGGTGAAGGCAGAAAGACAACGCGGTTTCACCGGAAATGCCGATGAACAGAGGGTAGGAGGGTGAAGGAGGCGAAAGGTGAAAATAAAATTACCTGCCTGTCTCTTGTCTTGACAGAATAATTATCCTATATTTGTGTGTCAATAAACCAAAAACATTGAAGATATGATTATTAGCATTGCAAATCCGATATACGACGCTGTGTTCAAATACCTCATGGAAGACAGCCGCGTGGCGCGTACCATCCTGTCCGCACTCTTGAAGCGTGAGGTTGTGGAACTGGAAATGCGCAAGCACGAATACGCCAACAGCAGCCGGAACAAGATTTCCATGTTCCGCATCGATTTCGGTGCCAAGGTCAGGCAAGATGACGGCAGCCTGAAACTCATATTGATTGAATTGCAAAAGACTTGGGTGGAGACCGAAACGCTCCGCTTCCGCCAATACCTCGGCACCCAATACGCCGACCCTGACAATATGCTGAAGGACGGAAGCCAAGCGGAGCACGGCATACCGATGGTGACGGTTTACCTGCTGGGGCACCGTGTGGGGGACATCGAAGAGCCCGTGGTTTATGTGCGCCACAAGGCATACGATTACGACGGGGAGGAGGTGACCAAAGGCATTCCCGACCCCTTTGTGGAGAGCTTGGTCCACGACAGCATCATTGTACAGATTCCTTTGCTGCACGGTTATGTGGGCAACCGGCTGGAGGAGATATTAAGCATATTCGACCAGACGAAGAAGGCCTGCGGCAATGCCCAAGTTCTCAACATAGATGAGGACAAGTATAGCGGCGATGTCGAAATGGAATATATCCTTCACCGCCTTCTGTCAGCCGCTTCCAATGCAAAACTAAGACAAGATATGAATGTAGAAGACGAATATTTCTCTGCTATAGAGAACCGTGATACAGCTATCATGATGCGTGACAAAAAAATAGCCGAACAGGATGCGCAGATTGAAGCGAAGGACGCGCAGATTGAAGCACAAAGTACAGCCTTGCTTGCTTCCGCAAAGGCTCTAAAGGAGGCGGGGCTATCTGATGAGCAGATAAAAGCCCTGACAGGAGTTATCCTTTAATGCTTCTGCATATTTGCAGGCAAAGACAATAAGGCAGAAAAGGCGAATCTTACGACTCGCCTTTTCTGCCTTAATCATTAAACAATTGTACGATGTGACGCTTGCCTGCACAAGCTGTCGATGTTACGGGCGGCTAAATGCCGGGGGAACGACAACTGTTTTGAATTGAATATCTTTTTATATATTCTACAGATAGAGATTATTTTTCAGGAGCATCAATAACTGTAAATCCGACATGACCACCTTCATAAAATGTCACTGTCGAACCTACGCTTACAGGATTACCATTTGCAACCGCAGAATAGCCATCAGCTATATATTGTTCCACTTGGTATAAAATAGTACCATATGCTCATATATGTAACACTTCCGTGCAGCATAACACTTTCGCCAGTATCCTGATTTGAAAAAGTAATAGAACCACCCGTGAATTCCGGTGTCGAAGTTATTACTACCTTTGCATGTCCTTCTGGAGTAGAACAGTTATATGACATCGGATAAGGTCCAGAGACCTTAGTTACTTGCTCATTATTTGCATTTGCGGTTAACGCAAACAAAATAAAAGAAATAATTAGAAATATATTTTTCATTTGCATTGAATTTATTGGGGGATATAGCATAATATCCCCCTGTGTTATTTTATTCAAAAGACATCTCTTACTTATTAGGAATCTTCTTATAGCAAAGGAACCAACCTTCCCAACCGTTAGAGGAAGGAGCCGCCAATACAAGATGGTCTCCATCAGCCTTGATGATCTGATAAGTGTAACAACGTTGGTTGCCATCATTAGGCAATACGCCCAACAGAGGTACCGTACCGTTGAAAGTCATCGTACCGACTCCCCAACCGGCTACAGCTTGGTCGGTAGTGACTGTTACGGTTCCTGTCTCACCACGACTGGTATTGACACCACTCAGATTGAGTGAAAACCAAGCACCGATACCATCGTCCGGCATACCTTTTCTGGCGGCCTGTTCATTAATATCAGCTTGGTCGGGAGCACCCCACCAACCGGGACCCGTATCGCTTCCCCAGCCGGCGTTACCCCAGTAACGAGACAGTGTATCATCCCATGTCCAAGTGGTGGTAGTAAATCCTCCTTGGCCATCACCGAATATATCGTTGAAGATTGCAGGCAGGTCGGTAAATCCACTTACATTGACGTTTTTCGTTCCGGACTTTGTAATGGTACCGTCCTGATTTATTGTAGTGATATAGAAGTCGATGCTGCGGGCAGGCGGTACAATCTGGCAAGTGGGAGCCGTGCCCATCGCTACACAAGCGTCTGTGCTTGCATCATACACCTTCACGTAACGGACAGGATTGACATGGAAGGTCAAGTTGTTGTTTCCTTCACTCTTGGCGGTGATGGTAAACCCATCGGTCAGCTCCTCGGTTGTCACGTTGGCGCCTCTCTCCACTTCGTCCACTGCCGGGTCGCAAGCCGTGAAAAGCAAAGCCAGCAACGGAGCTGCAAATAATATCTTTTTCATACTCTATATTGCTTGTTAAAATTAAACATCCGGTCGGCGTCATTCCCAACCATTGTATTCACTCTCGGCACCCGCCCATCCTTCGTTCTGTACGACGCTGCCAATGGCGACTTGGCTTTCGGGCATCTTCTGGAAACCTGCCGTAGCGTTGTAACGGGCGGCGTATCCTCCGTTGTGCGGCGTGTTTTTTCCGGCAATGCCGCAATAGTAAACGGGCTGATTGGTCTGGCGTTCCAATGCCGCGGCGGCAATGTGCCAACGGCGGATATCGTTCCAACGGATACCCTCAAGCGCTAACTCCCAGCGGCGCTCGTTCTGCAAGGCTTCCAGCGAATAGGCGGCAATCGGTTCCAATCCTGCACGCTGGCGTACCCGGTTGATGCCGGCAACATCACCCTTCAACTCACTTTGCATCAACAAGACATCGGCGAAGCGGATAAGTACCAAGTCGTGGATATTATTCAACTGCATGTTATTGGAACCTTGATCCCAGCCGGAAGCACCATACATCAGATTCTCAAAGCAACATACATAGGGATTTTCACTGACTTTGATGTATTCCTCCTGCGAACCATCGTTCACACAAGTAACAGGCGACCACTTTTTGGCATAGTAGTCCGTCTCCTGCACAAAGTCAGCCCATCCGCCGTATGTGTAAGAAGGCTTGGTTGTCCAATCCTGAATGGTCGCTTCAAGGCGGGCATCCTTACCGTCGCGGTCGGCACGTCTCCAGTCATCCACCAAATTGGGCGCCACCGGACCGGCTCCCCAACCTTGTCCGAAGGGGAAGGTGTTCCCGTAATCCTGACCACCGCGCACCCCCATGTGCAAGGCGATGCCGTTGGCATAACCGATGGTGGTTGACCAGGAAGCTAACTTGTTGAATTTGATGGCGAACATGGATTCCGGATTGACGGCATTGTCATCTTCCACCCATTTCAGGTTCTGTTCTTTGGTATAGTCATAGTCTTCTACCGTGTAGCGGTTGGTATAAGCCCACAGGTTACGGAAGTCGGGCACCAAACTATAACCGGAGTTGTTCACGCAGTCGTCCACGTAGGCAATCACGTTCTCTTTGGTCAGCGTGGTACCATCGGGCAAAGCGACGGAAGACATCGGGTTGTAGGTGGTGCTGGTCAGGTCTGCCAACGACTCGCCATTGCCGTACATCCCTGTATAGAACAGGAAGATACGCGCCAGCAACGCTTCGGCGGTATATTTGTCCACATGACCATCGGTGTTGCGGACAGCGGGCATCATCTCTACTGCGTCACGCAAGTCCTGTAACATTTGTCCGTAGAGCGTGGATATTTCCCCTTGCGTAACCAGCTCACCGGAAGGGATGGTCATTAAAGGTACATTGCCATACATGCTCGCCAAATCAAAGTGGTAGTAGGCACGGAGAAAGAGCGCCTCACCCAGGAACTTAGCCTTGCTGTCTTCGTTCATCGCCGTGTTGGGCAATGCGCTAATCAGCGTATTGGCACGGTTGATGGCTTGGTAGCGCAATATCCAGAAGTTATTGGTCATATCGGCGTTGTAGTTGGTAATCAAGTCCATCGCCTGCATCAGCTTGTCGTTGGTACCGCCGCCACCCAGAGCATCGTCACTCGCCAACTGCGCATAGTAAAGGAATGATTCTTGAGGATAGGCGTGTGTGGCATTCAGGCCCTCATAAATACCGGCAAGCGCCGCAACACCGTCCGCCTCGGACACGGGGAAGTTTCCAGTGGAAAGCTCACCCATATTTTCCACATTGTTGATGTCGCAGGATACTACGCCCATTGCAATGCATGCGGAAGCTACTAAATAGGTTATCTTTTTCATACGTGTAATCTTTTTTTTAGAATTTAACATTAACACCCAACATATAGGTACGCGGCGTAGGATAGTTACCTACATCGACACCTGTTACCCAAGGTTCGTCGCCATTGATGGCACGACCGTTCTCCGGATCCATACCCTTGTAGCCAGTGATAGTAAAGAGGTTCTGTGCAGCCGCATAGACGCGCAGTTGCTGGAACGGACAGTTCTTCCAGATTCTCTTGACATCGTAGCCGATGGTCAGGTTTTGCAGACGGAAATAGTCGGCGTTCTCTACATAGATGTCGGAGATTGCCTGCCAGTTCACGCCTACGTTCATACGGGAAATCAACGGATATTTGTTGGAAGTACCTTCGCCATGCCAGTAGTTATATACCTCAGTGGTGTAATTCTCTTGTTCACCGTCGGTGAACTTGCGGTAAGAACGTGCCACCTGCTGACCCAGAGCAGCGAAGCCGGTCATGGACAGGTCGAATCCTTTATAACCGAAGTTCAGGCTGAGGCCCATCGTCACGTCGGGATGCGGATTACCCAAATCTGTTTTATCATCGGCGTTGATGATGCCGTCACCGTTCACGTCCACAAACTTCAGGTCACCCGGTTTCAGGGTGCTTCCTTGCAGGGAGTTGGCGGCGCTACCGTCCTTCAGTGTAGAAATGTATGCGTTCAGGTCTTCCTGGTTTTGGATGACTCCGGCAGTCTTGTATCCCCAAAAGTAGCCGATGGGGTGTCCTTCTTCAAAACGGGCCATATAGCCGGTACCCTGAGAGAGGAGGTCGTTGCCACCATTGTTGTATTTGCGGGTACTGTTTACTTCGGTCACCTCGTTCTGGTTATAAGCGATGTTCCAGTTTACGCCATACGTAAAGTCTTTGCCGACCCGGTCGTTCCAGTTCAACGCAAGTTCTATACCGCGGTTGCGAACCGTACCGGCATTCTTCAACTGCTCGGAGAAACCTGTGGTAGGAGTGACAGGTACTTTCAGTAGCAGATCTTTCGTCTTCTTTTCGTACCAATCGAAAGTAAGTCCCAGACGACCGCGCAAGAAGCGTGCGTCAAGACCGATATTGGTCTGTTCGGAAGTTTCCCACGTAATCTCCTCATTTGCCAAACGGGCGGGAGAAGCGCCGGAAGTGTAACCGTCCTTGTTGTTGCCGAACGAATAGTTACTGAATGCGTCGTAAGCGAAAGTAGCCTGATAAGCGAAGGCATCCACCGCATTTTTGTTACCGTTCTGTCCCCAGCCGGCGCGGATTTTCAAGAATTCCATCCAATTCTGCGTGCTTTCCATGAACTTCTCGTTGGAAACCACCCAACCTGCAGAGAAGGAGGGGAAGTAGCCCCAACGCTTGCCCGGAGCGAATACGGACGAACCGTCGGCACGGATAATGGCGGAGAACATATAGGTTTCGTTGAAGTTATAATTCAAACGGCCGAAGTAGGACATTCCGCGGCTATCGCCATAGGGCTTTCCCGAAACCGTAGCAGCTCCGGTGTTGTTCTTTACAAAGGACATATAGGCATGTTTCAAGTCGCCGAATACGGAATTCGTGGCTATTGCCGTCAGATCAAATCCATAATTCGGACGAGATTCACCATATTCGGTACCTACCAATACATCGAAATCATGTTTGGCGATATTGAATTTATAGCTAAGTGTATTCGTGGTGCTCCATCCCCAACCCAATCCGGTCTGGTTGGTTGTCTGGTCTATAGCCCGGCTATCGCCCTGATCATTCAATTTGTAAACCGGTAGATAGGCGCGCCATGACCAAGAACTCTGGTTGTAGTTCACCTGACCGCGATAGATTAAATTCTTAATGGGCTGAATTTCCAGCCATCCGCTGAGGTTGAAACCGAAGTTGGTGCTCTTGTTGTTGGCACTCTGACTATTCATCATGGAGGCGATGGGGTTGGTGGTGTAGGAGTTGTAATTGAACCAACCTTCCGTACCCGAGTTTTTCAAATCGTCATAGCCGAAGTATTCACCATCCTTATTATAGATAGGAACCAACGGATTGGCACGCAACATATTCGACAACATATTGCCGTATTGGTTGCCATTGTCAAGACCTTGGTTCTGTTTGTGTTGGAAATAGAGGTTTTCGCCCACTTTCACAACGTCAAGACCTGTGTTGTTGCGGTAGAGCACATGTTCGGAGTTCATGCGCACCGTAAAACGGCGGAAGTCTGACTTCACCATGTTGCCGAACACACCATCCTGGTATTGATAACCAAGACCGGTAGAGAACTTCGTGCGGTCTGTACCGCTGGTGATATTCAATGCGTGGTTGGTAGTCACTGCATTCTTGTTGCGCAAAGCTTCCATATAATTGCTTCCTTCATTGGAACCGTCTCTATAAGCGGCCAACAAATCTGCATCGATGAAGCGTGACCAGTCGTGAGGTTCAACACCACTGTTGAAACGCACCATGTCCTGTACTTCCATGTATTGCTTGGCAGTCAGCAAATCCGGCATCTTATACACATTCGACCAACCGATGTTTCCATCGTAGCTGACCTGAATTTTGCCTTCCTTGCCCTGCTTTGTAGTCACCAGAATCACACCGTTGGCAGCTGCCGAACCGTAGATGGCACAAGAGGCAGCGTCTTTCAATACGTCGATACGCTCGATGTCGGCAGGGTTCAGGTTGTTGATGTCACCGCTCACACCGTCGATAATGTAAAGAGGCTTCGTATCACCGTTGGTGCCTGCACCACGAATAGTGACCTTAAATCCGTCACCCGGCTGTCCGGAAACCGCCTGGATGTTCACACCCGGCGATTGGCTCTGCAAAGCGCCCAGTGCCTGCGTGGTATTCAGCTTCGCGATGTCTTCGCCTTTCACTTCGACCGTGGCGCCCGTTACCAGTTTCTTCTTCTGTACGCCGTAACCCACTACAACGACTTCGTCCAGCATCTCGGTGTCTTCCTTTAGTTGGACATTGAATTTTGTCTGGTCGCCTACCACAATCTCCTGCGGCTGATAGCCGATGAAAGAAATCACGATGGTGGCTCCCGGCTGAACATCCAGCGTAAAGTTGCCGTCAATGTCGGTGATGACACCGTTTGTGGTTCCTTTTTCCAATACATTGGCACCGATAACCGGTCCCAGAGCATCTGTTACAATACCTGTAATCTTCTTTGCTTGCTGCACAGCATCAACTGCATCGACCGATGCGGCGAAAAGTTGCGGAGTATAGGTCAGGCTTACGGCTGAGCAGATACCCACAAGCAGCGCTGTTTTTCTGAAATTTAAATTCATACTTGTATTTTTCTTAGTTAATAATGATTGGCCTTTGCCTGGACGGCAAACACCGTTTTTTATATAAGGTTAAACTATTCGTCATTGGAAGAACCTTCAACCTTATCTGTAAATGGTTGGTTACACAACATGGGGCTCTAATCCTTTCTCATAGGCATCATTTTCTTCATTAATGGTTAAACTATCTGTTATCTGTTTTATCAATCTTTAATTAGCATTGGCAAAAATAAACCTTTTTCACTATCTTGTATAATACTATTTTATCAAAGGGCAATACTCTTTGATATTCCAAATCTTTGTATTCGGCTTTCGTTACCCGGTTATTTCAGTTTTTGGTTTTCGGTCCGGATGATTTCAATCGTGCTGTCGGTGGCAAATACGGAGTTCAAGCCCTGCTCTTCTTGTGCCGGGTCGCCCGTATAGTCGTCACCTCTTTCCCAAAACACGTGTCCGGAGTTCAGTTCGGCAAAGCCGCCCCATGCCCAGAAGTTGCATCCGGCAAAGGGACCTCCGCTTTCGCGGTCTTGGCGAATGAGGTCGAACACATAGCGGTAGTACTCGTCGCGTGCCGTGGTCGGTGCCTCTTTGCAGAAGCGGAGACCGTCGCGTGGGAAGCCGAACTCTTCAAGTACAATCGGCTTGCGGTATTTCCGTGCCACTGCCGTATGGGCGTCGATGTATTTCCGGGTATTTTCTTTGGCATGCGGCAGGAGTTCGGTCAGGCTGTCCGCCTTCACCCATCCCCAGTTGTAGGGCCAGATGTGGATGTTCAGGTAACCGATGTTGGGGTCGGCATGAATCTGTTCGTAGAGGGCCATGTCGTTTTCGCATCCCCAAGAGCCTTCGCTGCCGGAAGAGACCAGATGGTTCGGGTCTATCGATTTGATTTGCGCGGCGACATCCGACATCCAGCGGGCAAAGGGGGCTTTGTTCTCATCGGCGAAGGCGCGAGGCTCGTTACCAATCTGCCAAGACATGAGGGTGGGGTCATCCACATATTTTAGCTGATTATACCTATTGGTGCGTGAAACGATATAGTTGACATGATTGGCAAACAATGCCTGTGCGCTGTCTGATTGCGGGAACTGCTTGACATACTCCATATATGCGGGCCATCCGTCCACGGCAGGCACCACGGCATCGCCATGTCCCGACCATTGCAGATAGACCGAATAGCCGCCGCTCCATTCCCATGAGTTGTTCAGATAGAGCACAGCCGTCATGTCGCGCTTGCGCAGCTCGTTCATGAAATAGTCTAAACCGTCCAAAATCGTATCGTTGTAAACGCCGGGTGCTGTCTGCAAGGAGGGTTCTACCCGTGTTTTCACCCCGTTTTTGCCATCGGCACCCACCAGCACACGGAGGTTGTTGACGCCGATGCTCTTCAGGAAATCCAATTCCCGATGCAGCCGTTTTCTGTCGCCTCCCTCGCCTTCGGAACCAAGGATGGCGCCGTACCAGAAGTTGGCACCTACAAAATAATAAGGTTTCCCGTCACGAACGAACTGCCCGTCGGCGTTGACCGTGACGAACGAATGTTCTACAGGCTTCGTGGTACATGCTCCCAAAAGGGGTAAAAGTATCGCAAGTAAAGGAAAAAGTTTCTTCATGTTCTTCTTAATTAATAGTTTCAGAATTTGTTCGGGAGTTAACTCCTGAAACAACCTATTCTTCATTAAACAGCCGTTTCCTTATCCACTCCTGCCATTCGTCCCATTGCTCCTGATACCAGTAGTGCCCGGTCTCCAGATAGAGATGCAACTCTTTCGGGGCGGTGATTCCGTTATAGGCGGCATACATGGAGGTGGGAGGGCATACTTCGTCGTTATAGCCCCAACTGAACCAGCCGGGCACGCGCAGCAGGAGGGCGAAGTTTGCCGTGTCGTAGTAGCGTATCGTCCGGAGCTCCTTCTCATCGGGGGTGCCGTTATAATAGAAGTAGTGGGGCCAGCCGCAAGCACGTTTCTTGAAGAATGCCTCGTGGTCGCATAAAGCGGGATGGACCGCCGCCAGGAAAGTGACACGCGAATCGAGTGCAGCTGTAATCACGGACAGCGCACCGCCCTGACTGGAACCGGTGACGCCCAGCGCCTTCCCGTTGTATTGCGGCAGCGAGCAGATGAAATCCACGGCACGCAGAGCACCTACAATTACGCGGTTATAGTAGGAGGCGTCCCGGTTGTCGCGGCCGAACGTCCAGTAATTGTTCAGCGCACCGCTTGCCAACGCGTCGTAAACCGATTGTTGCATCGTTACGGGAATGCCGTGTATGCCCACTTCCAGCGTAATCACCTTTCCCGGTGCCGTATAGGTATCTCCTGAATAGGGGCGTACGCCAGCACCCGGTACCCGGAGCAGAGCGGGGTATGTGCCTTCTTTCTTGGGGATGCTGAGGATGCCGTAGAAACGCCCTCCCCAAGCCTTGGTCTGGAAACTGACGTGATAGACGTTGTCCGTCTCCGTGCAGCGTTCGGGCAGCAGGGTCATCACCGGGTTCAACGGTGTCTTGCGTGCCTCTTCCAGCGTCTTGGCCCAATACTCTCGGAAGTCGGCGGGAAATTCCGAGGCGGCACGTAGCTGTTCGGGAGCGTATGCCGATGTAGCGAGGCCTTCATACGTCTGCCCATTCACGTGCGCCTTGACCTTGCAGCGCAAGAAACCGGCGGTTTTCAGGGTGCCTTGCAGTTTCAGGGTACCGTCTTTCAGCACCACTCCTTTCTTTGTTTCAGTAGGGTACATCTCCGGTCCCAGTTCATAGTCTATCTTCACATCGGGCAACAGATTTTGCGCTTTCACCACCCGGATGGTAAACGTACACTTTTCATTCAGGCCATACACCCAGTCGTTGCGGTCGGGTGAAACGACCACGCGGATTTCGTTGCCGCGTATCTGCGCCATTGTGGCGAATGCGCACAGCAGACAGATGCATAAAGAGGATAATCGTTTCATGATATTGGTTTTTAAGTTTTTCGGTTGCAAAAATAGGCTCTTTCAGAAGATGGAACCGATACTATTTTATCACATTCTTATATCACTATTTTCTTCTTCCGATAGTTCTCGCGAAACTCTTTGGGCGAACAGCCTTTCTTCCGTTTGAACATCCGGTTGAAGTTAGACAAATTGTTGAAACCGCAATTGTAGCAGATTTCTGCGATGGTGCGGGTGGAATCGACCAGCAGGCGGGTGGCAAACCCCAAGCGGATGTCTATCAGATAGTCGGAAAGCGTCTTGCCCGTGCGCAAACGGAAAAAACGGCTGAAAGAGACGGGTGTCATCCCCACCATATCGGCAAGATCGGCCAAATGAATCTCTTCCTGATAATGGGCGGCGATGTATCGCTGTACTTTCTGTACGCGGCGGCTGTCCGAAAAGGTCTCCATTTTGGCGAAAGAGGAACTGGAGAGCACTTTGGCGTCGGAATACAGAGAGAGTTCGTACAAGATTCGGAGGAAATCCATCACCGCATAAAAACCTTGTTCTTCGGAAGCCAGCTTGTCCAGCCAGTTATATACTTTCATGATGGCCTGCATCGGGAACGATAATCCGCATTGAGCCCGTTCCAGCATCTTGCGGATGCTGTCGAACTGGTTTTTATGTAGCACATTCCCCAAAAACATATCCGGAGAGAACTGGATGGTGATTTCCCGTATATCTTTAGAGGTGCATTCGTGTTGTTCCCATACATGCTCCAGCTCTTTACCGGTGATCAGCACCAAGTCATAATCACCGATGATTTCGGCAGAATCACCTACCACGCGACGCACTCCGGAGGCATGCTCCGTAAAGTTCAGTTCATACTCCGCATGACAATGGATGGGGTAGGTGAATTCTGTTTTCCGGCGGTCGGCTATATAGAAGCAATCGCGTTCGGACAGGGGAGTGATTTCCCGCATGATGTAGTTTTGGTTTTCCATAGATGTTGTTGATTAAACGTTGCAAAAATAGTCATCTCCCGCTTTATTCAATGGTACAAATTGTTTTTTATTGGGGGGCCATTTGATATATATCAATGATTTTATCCCTGATTTTGAGTTTAAAGCGGCGTATGTCTTATGAAAAGCCCTTTCATACGGCTTTTTCATTTGCGGGAGTTAAAGGAGTTAAAGTCGATACTTTTGTGCAGGATGCAATTGTCGAAGTATCGGCTTTCACTCCTAAGCCGACTTGCCGGCTGATAACTCCTTTTGACTCCTCCAACTCCTTTCGATGAAAGAATCATGGCTCTCTCATCGAAGGCTTACGCGGCTTTCTTTTTACCTGCTAAATAATCCGCTTTATCGTCCGATTCTTTATCAGAAAAAAACGTTGGTTTTAAATGGATCCGCGGCAGTGCATCGGGCACTGGCGAAACTTGAGGAAAAGAATGTAGTTGATTCAATATCCGGGTTGTAAATTGCCAACGGACGTGAGAGCGGCAGGGCGGTCGGCATTCCATTCTTACTGAATGTAAATTATTTTTCCTCCTTCTTTTTGCATCCGCCACGTCCCGGCAGAAAACTGCCTTTTCCTCCTTCCTCCGCGGTTCTTCCTGTTTGCATCTTATCCCACCCCTACCAGGGCCTATTCGGCTTCGGACGTTCTTCGGACAAACTCCACTCCCTAGGACCGAAGAATGTCCGAAGAACGTCCGAAGAAACACCGAAGGAAGTACGGAGCGGGTAAGGGCCGGACAAGAGGCATCCCGAAAGTGACGGGTTGGGCTGAATTCCGGGAGGAGGATTTTAGCATGTAAACATTTCTGATTATTGTTTCCTTTCAGAGCCGTTATCAGCCGGCAGTCGGCTCCCGTTTTTCCAATTTCTGGTGGCTGTAAGGGCGGTGTCTGACCCGATTTGCAGATAAATCCTCCGTATGCAGATGACGATTTCCGCTCAGAACGGCGGCATGATGCGCTGATAGACCCTGAATCCGCCCCTTTTTTCGCTATTTTCATCCCCCAAATCGGTTTCCGCGTTA
>NZ_JAICZW010000104.1 GCF_029057325.1 Bacteroides sp.
AATAATATTATTATGAAGTTTAACAAGTATTTTATGCTGGGTTTGGCCGGTTTGGCATTCGCGGCATGTAGTAATGACGAGAACATTGCACCCGACAACAGCGAAGAAGGGAACATGTACGTGTCTTTATCCTTAGGTAGTGCCAAAACCAGGTCATTAGGCAATGGTGCGGTAGGTAAATATAACACGGTTGAGAGTTTAAAATTTTTGTTCTACGATGGAGCGGGAAATTATGTGCCTTATGAAGTGGCTCAAGCACTACGCGATGAGGCTATAAAGGCTTTAGCAGGTACTACACACCAAGCAACTGTTAAGCTGGAAGGAGTTCCTTCTGTTGCCTCCATTTTGGTCATCATAGCTAATGAAAAAACAAGCAATCCAATAGGAAAAGGAACTTTAGCACAGGCAGAAGCAACTACCATCTATTTGAAGAATCAAGCACTAGCAAAAGAAGATTTTACAGATTTTTCAAATGAGAACTCAACCCTTACCGGTAAGGAGGTAATTACAGCTAATAACGATGGAACTTACAGCGCAAATATGACATTGGTACCGGTTACCGCACGCATGGAGGTACAAAACTTTATTGCAGTGCCTGCTCCAGCATCTTATTTAGGAGACGAAATTGAATCTTTTGAAATTGCAGGTATTTACATCAATGATTTCTATTATGAAGGAGCATTGGCAGCTCCGTTAGATTCTAATCGTAAGAAGGTTAACAATGGAAAAGGTGCAGATACCGATGGAGACGGAATTATAGATTCCCCACAGCATGCCTATACACAGGATAACTATGAAAAATATAATGCTGATGGTATCACTGGTGACTTTGCTTTCTTATGTGATGAGCCGACTTACGGCGAAGACGGCGACGCTGTAGCCAAAGCCGGTGCAGAGGGCGAACAAATAGATTACTTCTATGTTGGGGAAGACAATAAAGTCACTTCTGAAAAGAAGAATGTCATTTATAAAGTACAACCTGCCGTAGCAGGTAAATGGTGGGGATATACTATCTTTAGAGGAACTCCTCCTCACATGGTAATCAAAATGAATGTTAAATACAAAAATCAAGCCGCCCCCCTGACTAGATACATTACAATTCAAAAGTACACTAGAAAAGAGTCTTCGAATACAGACGGCTCAATAGCTTTGAATTCTGTCGATAGGGGTTTTGTTTATCGCATGAGTGACATCATATTCGATGCTTCAGACTTGACACTGACTCCATACGAAACCACCAAAACCGTAAATGCAATTGTTGATATCAAGGAATGGGAGGCAATAGATATTATTCCTAATTTCTAATTTTTTCTTACAAACGATTGATAGACATACATAGCCCCTAAAGGTGAGGATGCGCCAGCCGTCAACTATGGCGCATTCTCCCTTTCCAATCTCTTTATTTTGATTTACATAGATTTATACAACTACAGATAAACTACTTGCGATGAAACATTCAATCAAGACAATGCTTCTGACAACTGCCTTGCTCTGTGGCTTTTCGGGTTGCATCAAGGAAGACCGCTCCGAATGTAACCCCGGGGCGCTGCTGAAGTTTGATTACTCGCTTAACCCGGAGTACACCAACCTGTTCGGGGACGAAGTGGGTAAGGTGACCGTTTACGTGTTCGACGAGAACGGCCTTTACTACGACCGCTTCTCCGATGCGGGAAAGCACCTCACCAACGACTGGGAAATGAGACTGCCGCTTCCGCCGGGAAATTACACCACCGTAACATGGGGAGGCCCGCTGGGCACCATGTACCGCATTGGTGAGACCAATGCCGATGAAACGGCGTTTCAGAGCGAGTTGAAGAAAGGGGTTACACACATTAGCAACTTCATGCTCACTGCTGAAAACAACGGACAGCCTCTGGTGGAGCTGGATGCCCTTTACCACGGAAAGGCTGACGTGACCTCGGTCTATTGGCCCGAAGAGTCCACTACCGTTGACCTGATGAAAGATACCAAACTGCTCACCGTCACCGTCAAGGACAAGAGGGTGGGACAAAGCAAGGCGGATGCCGTAAGCGCACCCTACGAAATATATTGTACGGGCACCAACGCCCGCTACCTTGCCGACAACAGCTTCGGCAAGAAGGCGGAAACCATCACCAACCTCCCGTATAACACCTACACCACCCCCGGAAGAGCCATCTCGGAGCTTAATCTGATGCGCCTGACCATCGGCCGATCCTTCCGCTTAGTGGTGAAGGACAAAGAAGGCAAGATCGTCTTTGACAAAGATCTGGTGGAAACCATGCAAGCCACCGGACACTACAACACGCAGGAGGATTTCGACCGCGAACCAAGGTACGATGTTGTCATCAACATGGATGGAGACACCAACATCATTATTACCATTAACGGGTGGGAAGTGGTATATATCATACCAGGTTTATAAAACAAAGAAAGGTACTGACTCATGAAATACAGAATAAACTTTAACATCAGATATGCCCTGCCGATGCTGTTGCTCCTGTGGATGGCATTTGGTACCGGGTCGTGTGTCCGGGAGGATTTTGTCAATGATACCAAGGATGGAAATTACAGTTCAATGACCATCAAGGTGAAAACACCGAAACCGATTGCCACCGATCCAACAACTCGTGCTACTGTCTCTGAATTTGATGAAATCGGAGACATGAACATTATTATTGCCGATAAAGGAAGTATCAAAGACCGCATTTTTTTGGACTTTACTACAATTACAACCAGCGAGACACCGCTTAAAATTGAGGGAAAGTTTGGCGTGACTATTACTTCAAAGACATTAGATAACGGCTATCAGGAATTTGAACTCTATTTTGCGGAAGAGTATTGGACTGCCAATCCTGAAATACCCTTGAAGGACTGCCAATTCTATGCGGTAGCCAACTGGGGAAGCAAAATAGAAAGCACACTTGTATCACAACTGAGAAACTTGAGAACTGAAGATGAAGTACGCACCGCTGCCGATGGTGACCATAGCTTTGTTCCTACCCCCAATGCCATGTTTGGAGAAATCGCCAAAGAATGGACCACTCCTATTGTTGACAAACCGGGAGAAGTGTGCCGTAACCTGCAAATAGAATTGAAACGCACCGCAGCCATGATTACGCTCGCAATGGACGGAACAGACTTAAATAAGGGTGTAGTCATCGAATTGATCGATGTAACACTACACAATGTGCCCACAGGATGTACTCTTGGTAAGAGTAATAAAGTGGCTGATGATAGTGCCCCATTAACACCGCTCCCCGATCTCATTATGCCTTTGGGAGAACGAAAAGGTGGTGGTGTCGTGGCTCAAGGAAAACGTCTGACCGGTTCTGAAACATTAGACTGGACGAACTTTAATGAAAGCGATGGATATGCATCCACGATAGGCAAGCATTATACCAACCCTGATGACTCTAATAGTAGAGAAGGCATTGAATATACTGACCCAACCGTGCAACCCTTCTTCCTCTTTGAAAACATGCATAAAGCAGAATTTGGCGCTTCAGGTGTTAACGCAGACAATCAATGGGAAAAGCGCCCTGCCGGAGTTGGAAATAGCATTGATGCGATAGCACAAAACACAAGTACATGTTCTTACATAGAAGTCAATGCTTCATACACTCTATATGAAGAGGATGCAGATAATACAAACATGGGAAAAGTAAAGGAGCGGGGTACCGCTACTTGGAGATTTTTCCTCGGGGGCAATGAATACAACGACTTCGATGTGAAGCGTAATACCTACTACAGACTGACACTCAAACTCTCAAATACCGGAGTTGGTGAAAAAGATTATTCATGGAGAGTAGATTCGGAAACAAAGCCCGCCCAAGTTGTCGGCGATGCTAACATGGTAGTTGGCGGTGGTGGTGAGATGTTCTGTGTGGAGCTTACGGATTTTAATTTTAATAAATTGAAGTTGGTAGATGTAGACCCGAATAATCCTGCTGATTTTGTATACATATATGCAAAGAATGGTGGTAAGCTTGACTGGTATAGTGTGAACACATATAAAGGAGCTGGAGACTTTGAAACCATTGACAATAAACAAATATGGTTTTATGTGCAACCACTTCTACCAGAAGACTATGCTTATGAACAAGGAAATGAGCGAAGTTGTACAATCCGATTTGAAGAACAGAACCATACAGAGAGGGCTGTAGTTAGTTTCACGCAATATAGGCCTGTCGCTTTCTCTATCACGCCTCAGGACTTAGAAAACTACCCCAACGATCCAGATTTAATGGCCGCCCATGATATTGTAAAAACATACTACAACCATGAGGTAAATGAAGCGAATGGGGAGTTCAAGTTCTATGCCGACCGTGTGGATAGAGGTCCAATGCAGTGGGGATTCGATGGGACAATACTTGACAAGAACCAAAATACAGGATTTGAGAACGTGTACCATCTCATTAAGCCATTGGATGAAAACATGCAACCGACTTGCTCGCTCCATATAGAACGTGCCGAAGAATACCTGCCCACAGGAAAAGGGACGAAGGAGGGAAACCACATCAACTACGATAAGGGTAGTTGCATGATGCATGCGGCTATGGAAAATTACTTCCAGCAATACTATCCCAAACCAGCATCTGATATAACTCCCAGCAAACTAGTAGGAGTAACTTTAGGCCAAGTCTATCGCCCCGGTTCAGAAGATGACCCCACTCCTACAGATAAGCGTTACTCTTGGTGTGTACCCTCCATCGTAGGATGGCAATTGGTCGAAAAACTTGATAGATTCTACAAAAGATATAACATTGAAGATCGTGGCTTTGATAAAAAATACCCCATTACCAAATGGACTTCTTATTGGACATCAAATGCTGCTACGGCAGATTTGATAGAAATGTATCCTGACTTAACTCCTGCAATTGATGGCAAGAATCGTTCGTTTGTTTATCAGTTTGACATGGACTTAGATGACTACAAATTTGACTGGGCAAGTGTAGGTAATATGCCAACACCATATTATCCGGCATATCTACTTATGCAAAGAACAGCAATGTTGAAATATCGATTGTTCAACATCAGGCCAGATAGCAGTAATTAATGATTGTCATAAACAAGTACAGCGGCCGGCTTAGCCCTCTCCAACGGGCTATGTCGGCCGCTTGTTTTTTTCCTGAATAGAAGAAACGGCCTACGCCTCTGTCATGGTAGCGAGACGAGGCATCGGCCGTTGAAACATCAGACATTTGCGTCTAAACCATTAGTCATAGAGACCTTCCTCCGGGCAAGAGCAACCTATTTGAACAATTTCTCGATTTCTTCCTCCCGGATAGTGGCCAATATCGTTTTTCCATCGGGCGTATAATTGGGAGAAGGACAGGCAAAGAGGCTGTCCACCAGATTTGACATCTCCTCGTTGCTCAATACTTGCCCATAGACAATGGCAGCGGCACGTGCCAGTGTCAATGCCAATATGTGCCGCACCTCTTCTTTCACATCGCCCCCCTTCTCCATAGCGGTACTCACCATGCTATGAATCAAATCTACCGGATTCAAGCCCTCGATGCCTGAAGGTATGCCGTTGATGGCATAGCTGCCACCACCCAACGGACTCAGGTCGAAGCCTACCGCCGACAAATCGTCCAGAATGCTTTCCAGCATAGCGGCTTCGGAAGCCGGCAACTGAATCATTTCAGGAAACAACATCCCTTGCGAGACTCCTTGTTTCCGGCTAATCTGGCTCATATAACGGTCGAACAGAACCCGGACATGCGCCCGCTGCTGGTCTATCAGCATCAGTCCCGACTTGACGGAGGTCAGGATAAAACGCCCCTTGAACTGAAGATGTTGCGCCCCCTTCTCCATCTTGCCCTCATTGCCATACAGCGAAACGGAAGTTTCGGCGGCAACGGTCTCCTGAGGAGCCGCATCGGCAGCCTCCTTGTTGAAAGCCGCATCGGCCGCTTCCTCTTCGGGAAACAGCTCTTCCGCCATCGGTTCGTTCATCCGGCTAGCCTTCTCCAGACCGGAATAGAGTCCCTCCCACTCCACTTTCGGACGTGAATAACTTCCCCCTTCTCCGTAGGAAGATGCGGAAGCACTCTTGAAAGGGTTAAAGTCCGCATTGTAGTGCACCTGCGGCGGTTCTATGGGGTGTACCTGCTCGAATGCGGGGATATCAGGCATATCCTCCGTATCAAAGTCAATGGTAGGAATGGCGCTGAACTTGCCTAAGGACTCCTTCACCGCCGCCGACAAAATCTGCCAGATGGCCTGTTCGTTCTCGAACTTGATTTCCGTCTTCGTGGGATGGATATTCACATCAATGTTAGCGGGATTTATGTCGAAATAGATGAAATAGGTGATTTGCTCACCGGCAGGAATCAGCTGCTCGTACGCATCCATCACCGCCTTATGGAAATAAGGGTGGCGCATATACCGCCCGTTCACAAAGAAATACTGATGGGCACCCTTCTTGCGCGATGTCTCAGGCTTGGCTACGAAACCGGAGATCTTGACCATCGTTGTATTGACATTCACCGAAAGCAACTGCTGGTTCAGTTTCTTTCCGAACACCGCCAAAACCCGCTGCCGCAAGGGCACGACCGGCAGATTGAACAATTCCGTATCGTTGCTGTACAGATAGAAAGCCACTTCGGGATGCACCAATGCGATGCGCTCAAACTCCGCAAGGATGTTGCTCAACTCCGTAGAATTGGCCTTCAAAAACTTACGCCGGGCAGGGATATTAAAAAACAGGTTTTTGATGGAAAAGTTACTTCCCTTAGGACAAGACACAACCTCTTGGCTCTCGACCTTGGAACCGGCAATCAGCAACCGGGTGCCTAATTCTTCGTTCGCCGGACGTGTCTTCAGTTCCACCTCCGCCACCGCAGCGATGGAGGCCAACGCTTCACCGCGGAACCCCATTGTCCGCAAGGCAAACAAGTCGGAGGCCTCGCGTATCTTCGAAGTTGCATGACGCTCAAAAGAGAGGCGCGCATCGGTCTCGGACATACCTTTACCATCATCAATCACCTGGATGCAGGTCTTTCCTGCATCGGTAATCAGTACATGAATCTCCTGTGCTTCGGCATCAATCGCATTTTCCACCAACTCTTTCACAACAGATGCCGGACGTTGAATCACCTCTCCGGCAGCAATCTGATTGGCGACCGAATCGGGCAACAAATGAATGATATCGCTCATAGTTCCTTTTTTTAAGGGAGTTAGAAGGAGTCAAAGGGAGTTATTGCCCGCGATGCGGGCAGAAGTTAAAAGCCGGTACTTAGACTTTGTACAAACCAAAGCTATCGGCCTCCAGCTCCTTTTAACTCCTTCGAACTCCCATTACAAAATTAAATGATTCCATTGCTAATCGCATACCACAGATAGGCCAGCACCGCAATAGCGACTAAGATTATTCCCAGATGCATCGGCTGGCGGCCGCTCTCCTTGCGGCGTCTCAAATGAGTGGTGCCTTCGATGAACTTGCCCCGGATGTCTTCGGGAGAGAACTCTTTCTCGGGCAACATGCCCAGCTCACGCTTGGCGCTCTCCTCCATCTTGGCCAACCGTTCTTTCCGTTCATCCACATAGATGTAGGGATGATTGAAGCCACGAGGCTTCCGCATTGTAAACATTCCCATATAGCACTATTTATTAGTTCGTTTGATGTGCATATCCCGCGGTGATACCACCGGTTTGCGGTCACTCTTCTTCAACACTTCACCCGCCTTCTTGCCGCGCCACTCAAAAATATCCTCCTTGTTGAGCGGACGAATATAGTCGAACCAGGCAAAAGAGGGTAACTTGCTCTTCTCCGCCGGGATTTGGTCTAACGGATAGGCGGTGCCATTGGTCTTTCCCACAAAAACACCCCGTTCCATTTTCCGTTCCTTCAGATACATCTTCAAGAGCCCACCTTCCGAATAGTTCATCATTATCAGCGAGCTGTCCTTCTCTTCCACCGGATAATAGACCACCAGCACGTTGCCGTTCACCTCTATCAGGCGCATGTCTCCGTCAATGAAGAATGCCTTCATCTCCTTGCCGGAGACTTGGTTATAGTGAGCGCTGTCGTACCTTTCTACCGTCAGCGCCTGGTTGATGATGTGTGCCCAGTCAATGGTGCTGTCATTCATATAGACTTTGATTTCTTCACCTAACAGCTGTTGTTCGCCATGCCACAAGACCGGATCGGTGTACATCGTCAGACAAGAATCTTTGGAGTTGTACACCAACGAGTCGCACACCGCCTGCACGTCCGTACGATAGGCACGCACCTTGTGATAGGCACGCATTTCACGATAGACGGAATCGGTATTCAGGTTATAAGTGACCAGTCTCAAGGTATCGGCGTGCATAAACAAGCTGTCGCCCTGAGAGTAGTCAACAGCCACCGCCCGCTTGGTGGCCACGGCATTGCCAGTCAGCTCGTTGTAGAAGCAGTAATCGCCGGTCAGCATGTTCCGGTTGACCGTATCGTTCATCTGGACATGGTCGAAAGCCTCGCCATAGCCCAACTTGCGATCATAAAAAAGGCTGTCGCCGGTCAGTTTCCGGCCTGCATTCGTCAGCACGGAACGGTCGAGCAGCTCCGCCTGTTCGGTCGTGGTATTGTATTCGCCGCGTTCAGAATAAATGTGGTTCTGGTCGCTCACGATGTCGGAAGGTCCTAAGATAGTAGCTACCTTGGTTATCGTGCTATACTTCAATGTATCTGAAGTCAACACAAACTTCGGATTCACCAATTTCACATGATGATTGAATACCGCCAATTTGGTGGTCGGGCTGTACTCCCCCCATTCGGAAGTCAGCACATTCTCTTCGTCAGTCAGCGTACCTCCTTCAAAATAATAGCCCAAATTGTACAGACGGTCATAATTCAAGCTATCGGTGGTCAACTCCGTATGACGGTTTATCATGCGTACATTCTCACGCAGCATCGCCAACTGCGACATTCCGTCATAGTAAAGATAATCGCCATAGATGAACAAAGTATCTCCCTGCTCCATCCTCACATTGCCAAATGCCTCCACGGAATTGATCTTCTCGAAAATCAAGGCACTGTCGCAAAACATATACATGCTGTCGTGCCTCAGTTTCACGGAACCGATAAGCACCTGTACATCCGGACGCAACTGCTTGTCTGCCTGCGCCTCGTCCGCATACAGCAAATCGACACGGGTTTTCTTCTTTTCGGGCGCCTCTGTCTTTTTATCTTGGGCACTCAGCAGGCAGATACCAAACAAGCATAGAATACCCCCTAAGAGATATCTATGCTTGTTCAGAAAATGATTTCCTGTATTCTTCTTTCGCATACGAATCTATGTAAATCACTATGATTCAGTCTTTAATCCAACCCGGATACTTGAATGCGCAATTACCCTTCCAACTATCCTTGATACGGACGTATGTGTGTTTCTGCTTTTCGCGAATCCATTTATCCAGCACTTCGTCGCGACGCTTTTCGAGTACAATCTCTTTCAGATTCTGATAGTCATCGGAGATAGTGGCCTTATGTCCGTTGATACGGCTCTTCAGTTTCACAATCACACACTCTTCCTTGCCCGTCTTCTGTGGAATCATCGTAAAGGCTTCCGAAATCTCACCCACTTTCATCTTATCTACCACTTTGGCAATCTCAGGAGGAAGCTCCTGCATCTCGAACTTGGATGTATTGGTATTCGGATTGGGTAACAAACCATGGTTATTGCGCGTGTCCTTGTCCTGCGACAATACGGCAGCCGCCTCTTCAAACGAAAACTTATTGTTGCGGATGTCATCGGCTATAGAATCCAGACGGGCACAGCCTGCCATCAACGCCTCTTCGGGGATATGGGGCTTCAACAAGATGTGGCGGGTCTTGATGCGGTCACCGCGCTTCTCTATCAACTGGATGATGTGGAAGCCATACTCCGACTCCACGATTTTAGAGACCTTGCTGGGATCTTGCAGGTTGAAAGCCACATTCGCGTAGGCAGGGTCCAGCATACCACGTCCGGAGAAGTCGATTTCCCCGCCTCGGATAGCGGAGCCACGGTCTTCCGAATAGAGGCGGGCCAACATGGAGAAACTTTCGCCCTTGTTGACACGGTCGGTATATTCGCGCAAACGGCGTTTCACCTCTTCAATCTCTTCCAAAGGAACCTTGGGCTGCTGCGTGATAATCTGCACCTCTACCTGTGTGGGGATGTAGGGAATACTGTCTTGTGGCAGGTCTTTGAAGTAACGACGCACTTCGGCAGGTGTCACTTTGATTTCACCCACCAACTTCTGCTGCATTTTCTGCACCTTCAGTCCCTCACGCGCATTCTCACGCAACGTCTCGCGAATCTGACTGGAAGTCTTGTTGAAGTACTCCTCCATCTTCTCACGCGAACCGATGTTGGCAATGTACATATTGGTCATGAAATCCACCTTCTGGATAACCTCGCTCTCTGAAACCTCGATACTATCGAGTGCCGCCTGATGAAGATAGAGCTTCTGCACGGCTATCTCCTCGGGAATCGCACAACGGGGGTCGCGATCAAACTTGCGGCCATCGTACAACGCGCTCATGTACGCCTCCTCCACCTCGGACTTCAGTATGGCCTCATCACCTACTACCCAAACGACTTCATCAATCACATTGTTCTGTCCATAGGCAGACGAACCGGCCAATAGTGTCAAGGCTACTAAAATTGCAAACTTAAAGTTCATACACTTTTTCATTCTTGGTGTCTTATTCTAAATAATACTTAATCTTATCTCTTCTCACCGCACGCTGGTACAGGTCATCCTTCACCTGATTCATGAATTCCACACGCCTCATATTCAGCAGCATGTCTTTCACGTGTACCCGTGCTGACTCGTAAGGTTCCGGCTCTCCGATCGAACGATAATCGCTCACATTCAGGAAATAATAGAAAGCCGTGTCTTTCAGCTCCACATGCCTATTCTTGTTCAAATACTCCTCCACGTGGGGCACTTTCAACGGCAACATATTCAAGACATCCGATGCCGGAATCCACTTGTCATAAAAATACTCATACTTCACGGCGTTCTGCAGACTATACTTTTCCAGATGTTCCACTGCATCCTGCGTTTCCGTCTTATACCAGCGACGAACATTCGCCAATTGTGAAGCGCTCAAAGGAACTTTAATAAACAAGCCCTTCATCAATGGACGTTCCACCTTGAAAAGAGCCTGGTTCTTTCCAAAATAATCGACCAGCTCCTGTTCCGAAATCTCCTCTGACAACTGTTGATGTATCAAAGCCTGCTGATAGGTATGCATAATCAGCATCTTACGATAATTCTCCACAAGTTTATCTATTTCCTTGTCATTGGGAATGTTGTTTTGCGCCTTGTCATACAACAAAACATCCTCCACCCAATTGCGGATGTAGTGTTCCGCAAACAACAGGCTGTCGTCTTTGGACAGGTTGGCAGGAAGCACCGATTGCAAATCTTCCTTATAAAGGAAATTACCGTCCAACTCCACTAACGGAGTCCGTCCTTCGTGGTCGTGTTGCTCGCTACACGCCACACAAAGCAGGAATATGAAAAGTCCAAAGCAGGTTGCACGCATTGTCAATTGATATTTACTTGTTTTTAAGGTACGAAGATAGTGTTTTAATCGGTTGCGTCAGTGATTATTAACGGTTTTTAAAACCTCTTGGTCAATTTCAACCTTACCGGTAGCACGCAGCCTTGTCATCCAACGTCGTTCCAGCTCTTGCCGATAAGCAGCCGTCAACGGTTCACGCACCTCCGTCCAACAATCCGGCCCTTTCCGCTTGCTGCCTTGAACTGCGGTAAAAGGAAATGACAATATCGGGGCTACGGCGGTTCTGCCGATCTTGAATACCAGCTTGTCCACATACCCATTATCACCAGGAGCAAACACGCCCTGCTCCGCCTGTATCTGAGGAGAGCCTCCCGCATTGAACGTCAAGCGGATGGCATCCATCCACTCCGCTTCGGGAATCTGCTTCAGAAACTTCCGCGCCTGCTTTACCACCCGCTTGGTAGCACCATGTAGCACAATACCTTTGTAACGAGGTTCGTCCCAATAATAATCCGAACGATGCGTTTCGAAATAGGCTTTTAGCTCCGCCTCATCCGTCAGTCCCTGCTCAATCTCACGGTTCACCACTTCGACAAGCAGCACGCTGTCGCGATGTGCCTGCATCAGCGTCCGGAACTCCGGATATTTCTCCTCCAATCGTCCATCCTCATAATCCAAAACGGTTTTGGCAATAAACCCTTCCAACTGCCTACGGACTCCTGCCGGATAGGCAGCTGCAAAACGAGCAAAGCTATTCCCATCGTACTTTTTTCCATTCAACGTAAACAGCACACGCCCCGTATTGCCTTTGGTCAGCAGTTCGTGAACACCTGCTTTATTTGGTACATAGCGGTACTCCTTTTTCAGCTTTTCCACCAATGCCCGCGTACCTTCATTCACCTCATGACGGCGGTTGTGCCGACGCGTAATCTCATCTTTCACCTCTTCAAAAGAAGGCAGCTCCCTCCTTTCGAGCACCTTCACGATATGAATTCCTTCGGGAGTGAAGAACGGACGGGAAATTTCTCCAACCTGCAAACCGAACACCACCTCTTCAAGTTCCACCGGCATTTGCAATCGGCTTTTCCAAAGCGCCTTCTTCTCGTCCGAAAAGCGTTCCACACAAGCATCGAAAAAGTCCGCGTTGGCAGCTCTCCTGACAAGTGCGTTATAGATGGAGTCCATCCGGACCTCCGCCTCATGCAAGGCCCGCTTTGTAATGTTCTGAGGCAGATAGAAAAAAATATGCTTGATGCGTACACTCCCCGCATATCGGGCGGATTTCATCTTGTCGTAATAACTTTGCGCCGCATGCTCCACAGCCTTCTTGTCCATCAAATAGTTTTTCGCCAAGCGGCGACGATAGGTATTCTGTTCTTCTAAAAAAAGGCGGAAAGTATCCAAACCGGCAGTCTCGGCAGCCGCTATTTTCAATTTGATATCGGCAAAGCGATTCGCATACACATCCAATTGCCTTGAACCTGCCTCACCAGAGGGGTTACTTTTATTATAAAAATACTCAAACTCCGAACGAGGCACCTCTTTCCCATTAACCCGCATCACTATCGGGTCGTGTTGAGCCCAAACGGTTCCTCCGAATCCCCAAAAGAGAAGTATCAAGAATAATCTAATCATAAACACGGTCCGTTCTTTATACATAAACGCCTGCAAATATAAATAAAATGTCCGGAAAGCAACACCCTCTTTCCGGACATTCATTTTATTTCCAGGAACCCAGAACAGGTTCAAACAAGCACCTTTTATTCAGGACGGCTATAGTTCGGCGCCTCGCTGGTTATGGACACATCGTGCGGATGGCTCTCAAGCACACCAGCATTTGTGATACGGACAAACTTGGCATCGTGCAATTTCTCGATACTGGCGGCACCGCAATAGCCCATACCAGAACGCAACCCGCCTACCAGCTGATAAATCACTTCGTAGAGCGTACCTTTATAAGGTACACGGGCAGCAATGCCTTCGGGCACCAGTTTCTTTACATCCTTAGTGTCGCTTTGGAAATAACGGTCTTTGGAACCGTGTTCCATCGCTTCCAAGGAACCCATGCCGCGATAAGACTTGAACTTACGGCCGTTGAAGATAATGGTATCGCCCGGCGATTCTTCGGTACCGGCAACCAGCGAACCAATCATGACACTATAGCCACCGGCAGCAAGCGCCTTCACCACATCACCCGAGTAGCGCAGACCGCCATCGGCAATAAGAGGAACACCTGTGCCTTTCAGCGCCTTTGCCACATCATAAACAGCCGACAACTGCGGCACACCCACACCGGCTACCACACGTGTAGTACAGATGGATCCCGGACCGATACCCACCTTTACGGCATCGGCACCGGCTTCTACCAGCGCCCTGGCAGCCTCGCCCGTAGCGATGTTGCCCACAACGATGTCTATGCCGGGGAAATTGCGTTTTGCCTCTTTCAGCTTTTCGATGACTCCTTTGGAGTGACCATGAGCCGTATCAATGACAATGGCATCCGCTCCGGCATCTACCAAAGCCCGCATACGCTCCAACGTATCGTTTGTCACGCCTACTCCAGCGGCAACACGCAGACGGCCTTTGCTATCTTTACAAGCCATCGGTTTATCCTTTGCCTTCGTAATGTCCTTATAAGTAATCAGGCCTACCAATTTATTATCTCTGTCAACAACCGGCAGTTTCTCAATCTTATGCTCTTGCAAGATTTGCGCAGCAGCCTCCAAATCGGTTGTTTGGTTGGTAGTGACGATATTCTCTTTGGTCATCACCTCGTCAATGCGCTTGTTGCTGTCTTTCTCGAAGCGCAAGTCACGGTTGGTGACGATCCCCACCAGATATCCGCCATCATCCACAACCGGAATACCACCAATCTTATATTCAGCCATCAGCGCCAAAGCATCGGCTACCGTAGAACCTCTCTTAATGGTCACCGGGTCGTAAATCATACCGTTTTCCGCACGCTTCACAATAGCTACCTGACGCGCCTGCTCCTCGATAGACATATTCTTATGGATGACACCGATTCCACCTTCACGGGCAATGGCAATCGCCATTTTCGCTTCGGTAACCGTATCCATGGCAGCAGTTACAAACGGGATTTTCAACTCAATGTTACGTGAAAACTTAGTCGAGAGTTCGACTGTTTTAGGCAAGACTTCAGAATAAGCGGGAATTAACAATACGTCATCGTATGTCAACCCATCCATTACAATTTTGTCAGCAATAAATGACATAGGGCTATGCGTTTAAAATTTATTGCGTGCAAATATACGGTTTTTCTTCCATTCCATACACTTGCACGCAATATTTTTTCTTTTTTTATCAGCTAAAACGGACTAAACCGATTTGTCAGTTCGCCATCTCCGATATGAACTTGATACGTACTAAACGCACCTCTTCTTCCGTGAAGTCATCTCCCAGTTCATCCAGCGCGTCATCTATCTTATCAGTGGTAGATTCCTTGAAGTAGTCATAAATGTCAAGCATGTGATCTTCATCCATGATATCCTCCAAGAAATAATCGATGTTCAACTTCGTGCCCGAATAGACAATTGCCTCTATTTCGTCCAGCAACTCATCAAACTCAATACCTTTCGACAGAGCGATATCGTCCAACGCCACCTTGCGATCAATGGCCTGGATAATCGCCACCTTCATCTTCGACTTATTGGCGACAGTGCGCACACGCAAGTCCTCGGGACGTTCTATCTCGTTTTCTTCACAATGGCGCTTAATGAGCTTGCAAAACTCCTCACCATAGCGCTTCGCCTTACCAGCTCCCACTCCCGGAATGTTCTGCAACTCTTCCAGGGTCACCGGATAAATAGTCGCCATTGCTTCCAAAGAAGGATCTTGAAAAATGACATACGGTGGCAACTCCAACTTCTTAGAGATTTTCTTGCGCAAATCCTTCAACATGGAGTACAATGCCGGATCTACCGCACAAGAGCCACCACGGGCGGGTGCTTCCTCCTCCATTTCTTCAAAATCAGCATCTTCCACAATCTTGAAGCACTTGGGGTGCTTCAAAAACTTCTTACCTTCTTCCGTCACTTTCAGCAAGCCATAGTTCTCTACATCCTTACTCAGATAGCCAGCAATAAGCGCCTGACGGATGACCGCATTCCAGGTTCTTTCCTCTTCACCCATGCCAGAACCGAACACTTCGAGGTCCTCGTGCAGATGGGCCAATATTTCAGAGGTTTCCTTCCCTTGTATAACATCTATAATATAGTCTGCCTTAAAATTTTCTTTCACCGCAAGAATCGCTTCGATCACGGTGCACAATAATTCTTGAGCTTCCACTTGTTTTTTAGGATTTAAACAATTGTCACAATTTCCACAATTATCTTCCATATATTCTTCACCAAAATAGTGAAGCAACGCTTTACGGCGACATACAGAAGACTCGGCATACGCAGCTGTTTCAAGCAGAAGCTGCTTGCCTATTTCCTGCTCTGCCACAGGTTTTCCTTGCATAAACTTCTCCAGTTTCTGCAAATCTTTATTTGTATAGAAAGTAATGCATTGTCCTTCCCCTCCATCTCTCCCGGCACGTCCGGTTTCCTGATAATATCCTTCCAAGCTCTTGGGGATATCATAATGGATGACGTAACGCACGTCCGGTTTATCAATTCCCATACCAAAGGCAATGGTAGCTACAATCACATCTATCTTCTCCATCAGGAAATCATCCTGATTCTGTGTACGCGTAGCCGAGTCCATCCCAGCATGATAGGCACGGGCATTAATACCGTTCGCTTGCAGGATTTCGGCTAACTCCTCTACCTTCTTTCGGCTCAGGCAATAAATGATGCCCGACTTTTCGGGATTGTTCTTGATGAACTTGATAATATCCTTATCAACGTTTGCCGTCTTTGGACGTACCTCATAATAAAGGTTCGGACGATTGAACGAAGACTTGAACACCTGTGCATTCACCATACCCAAGTTCTTTTGAATATCGTGCTGCACTTTCGGCGTAGCTGTCGCAGTCAGCGCAATCACCGGCGCTATTCCGATTTCATTGATGATAGGACGGATGCGGCGATACTCCGGGCGGAAGTCATGTCCCCACTCCGAAATACAATGAGCCTCATCCACAGCATAGAACGAGATCTTCACCGTCTTCAGGAACTCCACGTTTTCCTCCTTAGTCAAGGATTCGGGAGCCACATACAGCAATTTCGTCTTGCCGCTGAGGATGTCGGACTTCACCTGATCCACCGCGCTTTTATTAAGAGAAGAATTGATAAAATGGGCAATACCATCGTCTTCGCTAAAGTTACGCATCGCATCGACCTGATTTTTCATCAAAGCTATCAAAGGAGAAATCACAATGCCCGTGCCTTCCATCAATAAAGAAGGCAACTGGTAACACAAGGACTTACCTCCGCCTGTAGGCATCAACACGAACGTGTCATTGCCTGCCAGCAGATTCCGTATGATCGCTTCCTGATTTCCTTTAAAAGTATCGAACCCGAAGTATTTCTTCAGCTGGTCTGTCAAATTAATCTTCTTCCCTGCCATGATTCATTAGGTTGTTATTTATGAGTTAACTTTATAGTGATTTCCATGCAGATTCTTCACAAAGAACCCTAACAAAGTTATAAACAACTTCTTAAATTTCAAGCATAATCCATCGAATATTTTTCAATAAACAGCAAAAAATCAACTCAATCCTCCCTTACTTCCTGATTTTAAGCATTTTGCAGTCGAGCAATATTTACTTTCTCCAGTTGTTTTTTAGCGTAATCCAATGTCACTACAAAATCATCTTTGTGCGCAGACGGGATTTCAAACATAGCATCCATCATAATCGTCTCTACAATGGAACGCAAACCACGAGCGCCCAACTTATACTCAACCGCCTTATCCACGATGTATTCAAACACCGCATCTTCAAAAGCCAGCCTGACGTGATCCATCTCAAACAACTTGACATATTGCTTGATAATGGAGTTCTTCGGCTCCGTCAGAATGGAACGCAGCGCAGCACGATCCAGCGGATTGAGATAAGTCAGCACCGGAAGACGGCCGATGATTTCGGGGATCAAGCCAAATGCCTTCAAGTCCTGTGGAGCAATATACTGCATCATATTGCTCTTATCAATCACTGCCATATTGCGTGCCGCATTGTATCCCACCACATGGGTGTTCATCCGCTGGGCAATTTTTTTCTCAATGCCATCGAAAGCGCCACCACATATAAACAGAATATTCTTGGTATTGACCGGAATCATCTTCTGATCGGGATGCTTGCGTCCGCCTTGAGGGGGCACATTCACCACCGATCCTTCCAGCAACTTCAACAATCCCTGCTGCACACCTTCACCACTCACGTCGCGCGTGATGGAAGGGTTGTCGCTCTTACGTGCAATCTTGTCTATCTCATCAATAAATACGATTCCCTGTTCCGCTTCGGGCACATTGTAATCCGCCACTTGCAACAAGCGCGTCAGAATGCTTTCGATATCCTCGCCCACGTAACCGGCTTCTGTCAGCACCGTTGCATCCACAATCGTGAACGGCACATGAAGCAACTTGGCAATGGTGCGCGCCAACAATGTCTTTCCCGTACCGGTACTACCCACCATAATGATGTTGGATTTCTCGATTTCCACCTCATCGTCTCCGCCTTTCTGAAGCAGGCGTTTATAGTGGTTGTACACCGATACAGACAAGAAACGCTTGGCATCGTCCTGACCGATGACATACTGATCGAGAAACTCCTTAATCTCTACGGGTTTGGGGAGTTCTTTCAGATTCAACTTCGCGGCACTTCCTTTTCTGCCCGCACCTAAAGCCTCCTGCGTAATCTCGTAGGCCTGAGTGGCGCAACTATCGCAGATGTAACCGTCCATTCCTGTTATAAGGAAGCCGACTTCATCTTCGGAACGTCCACAAAAGCTGCATCTGTTCTTAGTCCTTCTTGAATCTGCCATATTTATTTCTTAATCAAAACATCGTCCACCATACCATACTCCTTGGCCTCCTGGGCAGTCATCCAATAGTCACGGTCGGAATCCGCCCATACCTTATCGAAAGGCGTATGCGAATGGTCGGCTATAATGGTATAAAGTTCTTTCTTCAGTTTCTGGATTTCACGAGCCGTAATCTCAATGTCCGAAGCCTGTCCTTGGGCCCCCCCCATCGGCTGATGTATCATCACACGCGAATGGGTCAGCGCCGAACGTTTGCCTTCGGCACCAGCAACCAGCAACACGGCCGCCATACTTGCCGCCATGCCGGTACAAATAGTGGCCACATCACTGCTGATGAACTGCATGGTATCGTAAATGCCCAGACCCGCATACACTGAACCACCCGGCGAATTAATATAGATGGAGATATCCTTGCCCGAATCCACCGAATCCAAATAGAGCAACTGCGCCTGCAACGTATTGGCAGTATAGTCGTCAATCTGAGTCCCAAGGAAAATGATACGATCCATCATCAAACGGGAGAATACATCCAGCTGAGTCACATTGAGCTGACGCTCCTCCAGAATATAAGGATTCAAATACCCGGCCTGTGACTTAATCACATCGTCCAGTACCAAGCTATTCATACCTAAATGCTTGGTAGCGTATTTTCTAAAATCATCCATTTTTCTAACTATTTAATTTACTAAATCTTTTTCAAAAACCATTCTTATCACTCCGCAAGTTCCACCAACGGCGAAACACGGTCTGACAAAAGGAGTGCAAAGAAACGAAAAAGAACACAGAGAGACAAAAAAAACACAGAGTTTTAGCGAATCAAACTCTGTGTTTCTTTATAAATATCAGCCTCAGGCTTACCGAATCTTATTCGAACATCTTGTTGAACTCTTCAGCGGAAATCGTTTTGTTCTCCAAATTTACCTGAGTTTTCAACGCAGCCGCCAACTTGACTTCTACCACACGGTTCACCAATCCCTCTACAGTCTCTTTCTTCTTCAACATCTCTTTAGAGTAGTTCTCCAGAACCTCATCGGGCACGCTCATCATGCCATATTGAGCAAACTGCGCACGAGTAGCCTCTTTCGCCATATTGGCAACGTCTTCCTGTTCTACCTTAATATTATTGGCCTTCACCAATTGTTCCTTAATCAGGTGCCAGGTCAGCTCCTCGATACTCTTGTCATAGTTCTCTTCTACGAAGCTTTCTTCTTTATCCTGATTGTTCAGACGCATGATGCGCTTCAGCAAGGCATCCGGGAATTCCAGCTTGCCCACCTTCTCCATCATCATCTTACGCACGTCGATCAAGAACTTATAGTCGCTGTCGGCCACAAACTGATGGGCAACAACCTCTTTAATCTTGGCACGGAACTCTTCTTCATTCTTCACAACGCCTTCGCCAAACACCTGGTCGAAGATTTCCTGCGTCAGCTCACCCGGAACAAAGCGAGTAATCTCTTCTACCTGGAAGCTGAAGTTGGATTTCATTTCGGGAGCGGTCTCCTTATCAATCTTCAGCAAGGAAGAGAGTTCGGCCGCATTGCCGTCCCAAGCTGTATGGGGGTTGAACACGAGCACGTCGTTCACCTTCGCGCCGGCAAAGATGGCTTTCTGTTCCTCGTTCTTCATATAGGAAGGCATCATTACGGCACCTTCTACCTGAATGCCGCCTTCTTTGGTATTGCCCTCTTCGTCCAGTTCGGCCAGCAGACCCTTCAGCATGTCATTTTCTTCGTAAACGTCCACTTTGTCATACTTTCCGTTGCGCTGAGCATACATCTTGACTTGGTTGTCCACCATCTCATCGGTTACGTCAATGGTATAGTAGTCCACTTTATCATCGGCGCTGACCTCCGCCTTAAATTCTGGAGCCAAAGCGATGTCGAACAGGAATTCGAACTCTTCCATCGTGTCGAAATCAACCTCCGGCTGCTTGTCCTCGTTAGGCAGCGGTTCACCCAAAATGTTCACTTTATTATCTTGGATATAGTTATATACAGTTTCAGAAAGCAACTTGTTTACTTCCTCTGCCAATGCCGACTTACCGTACATCTTCTTCACCAGGCTCATCGGCACCATTCCTTTGCGGAATCCCGGCATCTGAGCATTCTGACGGAAGTGTTTCAATGCTTTGTCCACCTTTTCCTGATAGTCTGCTTTCTCAAGCTTCACAGTAAGCAATGCGCTTACTTTGTCAATGTTTTGTAATGATACGTTCATTCTGACAATTATTTATTTGATTTATACTTTATTCCATATCTCAAACGAGCGTGCAAAATTAGCGTTATTCTTTCAAATATCAAAAAACAGAGCCGAATTATTTATTTTCCGCCTACGGCTTTTTCATTGCAGTCTTGCTTTCATTGCCGTCGCACCGTCGCTGTATCGCCATTGCGTTGTCGCTGCTTCGCCGTTTCAACAGCACTCTGATGGCAAGGAATTATATGATTACACAAGTATTTGATAAATCCTTGATTTCTCACCCCACGGATGAAAGCAATCTCCCATATATGAAAATCCAAACTTTTCATAATAGCCGATATGGTCAGTACATAAATTCAAGGTTTTAAACCCCATTTTGCGAGTATCGTCAATTGCTTTGCAGACGAGTTCGTATCCGAGATTATGACCACGATAGTTCTCTTCTACATACAATGCAGCGAGCCACGGATACAAGTCCATTCTTGAATTGAAATCATTTGTCACAAGCCCGGCACATCCTATAATGTCGTCATCGTCATTTGTCAACAGATACCACTGCGGCAGTGGGTTTTCTGCGTTTAGGCAGTTTCTGAAACAATCATCATAAACAGCTATGGTTTCTTCGGTTGCCCACTTACTCTGAAAGTAAGATATTGCCCGTTCAAGATAGTTCGTATTTTCTCTGAGCGATATAATTCTTGTATGTTTCCTCATAAGGTCTGTGTATTGTCAGAATTGCAATAAAGATAGAGTTACCTCAATCCAAATACAAATATAAATGAAAATCATGGAAATCTCATACCGACAGGATAAAGAATATATTTTCTTTAGAGGAAAGATATGTAAATCCCTGCAACAGCCCTCATTATAGGACGAAAATCAACGTTTTAAGATCTAGTTTTATAGTCCATTTGTACCCTTATTGCTTCTCAAAACACAAAAGGTATTAAAATCCAATAGTAATGAATAATTACTTGATAAGTATCTACGGCACTTAAATCTTCAAGATGCTATTTAGAAAAGGGAAAAAGATGTTTTTTCTGCATTTGCCACATCAATGGATTCGAATATTTCTCATGATAATCCCCATATTCCACCGTTTTTTATTATTTTTGCGTATGGAAATTATCATTTTATTTTTTGCGTCATCTCTATTATTGGCTGTTGGATTTCCAATAGTAGCATATCCGTATGCTAAGAGGTTGAAAAAAGAATATAGGTGTCCTAATGGCATTTTTATTTTTGCAATTTTCACGGTGTTGCCAATTTTTGCCGCACCTTTCATTGCTTATGTGATATTTGTTGCCATTTGGTTTAACCGTGCTTTGACTACTATACCGTTACTACTATATCCTTTTTGCAATATATATGGCTTGTATCTTTTCTATAGTTCATTTAAAAAGGGCGAAAGAAACAAATCAGTATGGTACTTGGTCGCAGTTTGGGCTGCTATATTATTACTTGCTATTTTATTCTTTTGGATACTTTCTCTTTATAGCAGCCATATATTTTTGTGAATAAGCGTTTTTTACACAGCATATTCTTTTGTCACTCTTTTAAGGACTTTATGATTTTGACCTGATTTCGAATTGTTGTTTTTAAACAACAAAAAACTACTAACCATTAAGATTTAGTTAAATCTTTCATTCTAAACACGCACCTTTTACAATCCTTTCACTTCTTCAAAGCAACTTTTTTACTTCCTCTCTTCTCTAACGGATAGTTGTACCACTATTATCTCATATAGTTGCTTTTTTTAGATAAAAGCTATTGAGAATCAACTTCTGAATTGCCCAATAATAAGTAGGCTGTTTATAAACAGCCCATGAGCCGTCTGCAAACAGCCCATCGGCTGATTATAGACAGCCCATGGGATGCTTATAGACAGCTTACTTGTTTTCAGGAATGCAGAAGTTGTTTCTGAGCAATGGAAAAGTTGTTTTCAGGCACTTGACATATATAGTCAAACAGAAATATCCTGCGAATATTTCTGTTCTTAGAAGTTATCGGGAGTTATCACTCCGCTAAATTGTCCTCTATGGGATTCGCCCCAGTCTTCCATAAAATCAATAACCGGTAATAGACTTCTGCCCAACCCTGTTAGTCTATATTCACTTCTTGGCGGCAGTTCCGGGAAAATCGTTTTCTTCACGATGCCATGTTCCTCAAGCTCTCTCAGGTTCTGGTCAAGGACACGGGATACAGCTTCGGGAATTTCACGATGAATCTGGCTTGGCCTTTTAGGATTCTCCCGCAATGAATCAATGATGCAGGGTTTCCATTTTGAACCGATAACGCTCATTGTAATACGTATGCCACAAGACAAGTCTAAAGGAAGTTTTCTTTTATACATATATATTTTTTTGAAGATAATTGTGCAAAGGTATATTTTAATTTACTCAAAATCAATATACGAATAAATTTATCAGTACATGTATAATTTATCATGTATTTTATAATCGGATACAGCATATTACCTTTGGGCGTGTTTTTAAAGTAATATATATGAAGAAGTTAGTTGTTGTAACCGGTGCAAGTTCCGGAATAGGGATGGAACTTGCCAAACGTTTTTCTGAGCAGGGGCATCCTGTACTTATGTTGGCAAGAAGAAATGAGATAATGGAAAAAATGGAGCTTCCCAATACAATCTGCCGTTCCGTGGATGTTACGGATGTCAATGGCATGGAATCCGCAATCAGAAATGCTGAAGCCGTTTATGGGAAAACAGATCTTCTCATCAACTGTGCCGGACTAATGTTGTTAGGCTATCCTGAAAGACAGGGTTTCGAAGAATGGGAAAGAATGATTGATGTAAACGTTAAGGGTATATTGACAGGCACAAAAGCCGTATTATCTGACATGCTTGAACGCAACGGAGGAACCATTATAAATATCAGTTCCATAGCAGGTAGAAAAACCTTCGACCAGCATTCCGTATATTGTGGAACAAAATATGCGGTTCATGCAATTACAGAAAGCATGCGTAAAGAAGTGGCCAACAGCAACGTCCGTTTCATAGTGATAGCGCCCGGAGTTGTGGAGACCCCATTGTTGAGCCATACTTCCGATCAAGGCATTAAAGATAATTACAATATCTGGAAAGAAACAATTGAAGGGGGGCTCGACACCGGTAAAATTGCGGACTGTGTCCTATTTGCCTATAATATGCCGCAGGATGTATGTGTCAGGGAAATAGTTATAGCAAAAACAAAGCAATTGGATTAAGGGTCTGTTTAAATTTTCTTCAGCGTTCTTTTGAGAATTCTTTTTGAGGATGTTTTTCTGCTTTTCAGAAGGAGCATAGCGGGCTATGTGACGAATCAAAAGAGGGAAACAGACCGAAAAAAGCTCAAAGGAAGCTGAAGAATGGGTAATAAGCTCAACCAATAGAGTTACTACAAATCTTTGCAATTAAACGCTGACAACTTTATAGCATAACCCAAACCAGGCCATTCCACATATATATCGTCATCATTGATATGCCTGGTTATTATAATGGAGTGTGACGGATTTATGCTAGTCAAAAAAGAATAAGCGATTGTAGGAATTTTGTATTCCTTTTTAATGCCATATTCCATAAGGATGAGAGACAGGTATGTTCTAGTGATAATTACATCTTGTATAATATATACATCAGATAAATTTGTTATGCCTGTGATTTTCTCTATCGATTCCAAATAGAGTTTTTCACCAATGCCCTGCTCAAATCGCTCAAATACCTTACTCCAGACTTTTTCTTCTTTACCTTTTGGATTTAACAAATTTATTAGATGGATAGTTTTAGGTAATTTATATAAATTGCCAACTTCCGGATTATAAGAAAAGTACAACATTTGCGTATCAGAGTCATAATTATAGAGGTAATGGCATATTTCTTTTTTTTGACCAACCACTTTGTAGGCTTGAGCAATCGGATAGTCTTCTTCCGAAGTGACAGACAAAAATTGTAACGCAAATGTTTCTTTCAGATGGAATGTTTCCGTGTCTTTACCCATTTCCAAGCATAAAACTATATAAAAGCCATTAGCGGCAGTATCCATTTTGTTTTCAATCAATGCCCATACTTGTGCTTTGGGATGATAAGCAGTTCCAGGAATTACCCAATAACTTCTATGTGGCCAATCAAATGTTTGCAGAACCGTAAGGGCAGAACGAATAAAATCCGGTTCAGCATAATATCTTAGTAACAATAGTCCATTATAAAGTAGCCACCAAAGACTGTTTGTATGTTCGGACTGTTCTGCCACTGACTTTAAATGAATGCCGGCCTGATAAGCATTGCTGTTTTCTGGATAGAGTGAAGATAATAGTTTATTGAGGTCATTTAAAAATCTGCATTCTGTTTGTTTGAAAACACCGGAATAGAGGTTTATGTCCTTTTGCCTAATATAGAATAATGCCACCATTCCCCAAAATACATCAGGAGTGTCTTTTTTTAAGTCTTTTAGCATAGGAACGACTTTTTCTTTGAAATCCGGCGAATAGTAAATATAATCGTCTTCAAACAAAGATATAAACAGATTCTCCATCCAACGAGGATGAAGTATATTCATTTCAGTTTTAATGAGTTCTGAAAAAAAACGATTCGCTTGAAGTATATGATAAAGACAATAGAGCATATCTTCCTCAAGGAAAAATCGAGTCAATAGTTTATCCCATACTTCATTTACCGTTTTTTCAGTAATATTTCCTTTAAGAATACGATAAATGGTCATTTTTCCTTTATAGCCTAAAGCCTTGGCAAATGCTGCAGGGGAGGAAGCGAACATATCACTCTCTATCAGACATTGTAGTATTCTAAGTTTCTCATCCATAATAGTATCAATTTCTACGCTTGAACTGAATATCATTCTTTAATAGAATGGTATTCAGCGTTTATATAGACATAAAGAGGGTTATTTGTTCCCAAATAGTTCCCATATTAAGGAATGACTATTCTAACCCCAAAACACGCTTTATCAAATATATTCCTACTCTGATTATAGATAAATCTTAGATAAAAATGGAGTCAACATAATTAATTAGTTAGAAACTGGACGAATTGAAGCACCGATATAACGGGAACCAATTGATCCGGAGACTCCTCGCCAATACCCAGCTATTGATCCAGCAGTGCCAAATGTATGATCATAGTCATCTAAAGTAGATGTCCAATAGAACCCCCACTGGTTAGCTGTCTCTCTTCTGTCAGCAGCTTTATTTGATTCGTCCTTCATCCCTGCGAAAGGAAGAAATATTGATTTCCCTGAAGGTCCTGTAATTTTCCATCCTGAAACCCCGGAAGATACGGTACATTTCCAAGTACAATTATCTTTTAATTCTTCCATTTCAGCATATGTTGGGATCCTCCAAGTCCCACCCCATTTCAATCTTGCCACATCATGTCGACTTTCTAGTTCTTTTTTACTTCTGTTTTCGTAATTTTTGAAATGGATCTTACTTCCATCCTCATAGTCGTAATCAAAATATGTTTCCCATGAATATTTTGATTTTGGGGAAGTTTCTCCCCATGCGAAATAATCGCCATATCCTGATGGTTTAGATGCACCGACGTTACATGTAGCCCATTTAAGTCCACTTGGTAAACCTAAATCTACATATTCATGTCCATTAATTTTTCCGGAGACACTTGAAGTAGATGTATTTGTTACTTTAGCAGACTTTGTCTTTTGTGAATTTCTATTGATTTTCCCTTGAGCAAAGGAAGAGACGCTTATGATAAGCATCAGAGATACGAAGAGTAAACGAAACATAATAGTAATTATTGGGGATTTAATTTTTATAGAACGAGTCGTAATCCCATCTGATAGGTACTAAACCCTGTCATATAATGATTTCGATGAGCAACTCGACAATTTTCAGGATTCTCAGAGAATGCTCCTCCTCGGATACTAAAAGAGTTGTTTTTACGTGAACTGTTATAATTGTCGCTCCAACCATCAGAAAAATGTTCCCAAGCGTTCCCGCTCATGTCGTAGAGGCCCAATTCATTTGGACCTTTTGTACCTACAGGATGAGGCTTGTCTCCGCTATTTTCTTTAGTCCATGCAACATCTTCAACATTGTTGCTCCCACTATATTTATAACCTCTAGACATAGAACCACCACGGGCTGCATATTCCCATTCAGCTTCTGTCGGCAACCTGAAAAATAATCCGGTCATTTTGTTTAAAGTCCGAATAAACTCCATACAGGTCTCTTTCTCTAACCCAACTACTGGTAGATTATCCCCTTTATAATTGTTAAAATCGGGAGTTGGATTAGAATTCATTAAAGAATTCCAAATCTTTTGAGTCATCTCATATTTGCTGATACGAAAAGAAGTTACATCTTCCCTATGAACAGGTTTCTCATCACTAAGAGCCTCCGGTTCATTTGATCCCATCATAAACTCACCACCCTTAACATAAACCATATTGTTCAGAATTTCAATGATTGAATTTTTCTGACTTTGAGTAATCCCATTCCAATTTACATTGATACCATTAATGGTCTCTGACGAATTGGGTAGAATGGGTTCTGATTTTCTATTTTGTTGTTTCTTATTTGGAACAGCTGTTTGCCGAACCGCATTGTTTTGTTTTTGAGGACGGGCAACTTTCCCTTGTCCAAAGCATAAGAATGGGATTAATGATAATAATATCAAAACAATTCTTTTCATATGTTATAATTGTATAATAAATTTATAGCTTACTACCAGATTTATCATACCAAGATCCTTGATCAGGTTGACCATTCTTGAAGGTTCCGTCAAAATATGAACCATCCTCCTTAATGGTATATCGTCCTTTCTGATATCGATTATCTTTAAACGTTCCTACAAAAGTATCACCACTGCGTTGTATATATGTTGTTTGCCCCTCCATATTACCGTGAACCCAGTCTCCGTCATATTTTTTACCATCTCCCTTTTCCCAAATTGCTACGCCTTTTCCATGGGGCAAACCACTCTCATCAACATCTCCGGTATATACTGCATTTCCTAAGGTTGTCTGAATATTTACATTATTGACGAAAGTTGGATGAGAAGCAATAACTTGCTCATTTTTTTCTATACCTAACGCAGTTGCAGATTCAGATGAGGTTTTATTAGTAAAAATAATGATAATAACTATGACAGCTATAATAGAACAGATAAATATAGCATTTCTTAAAGAATGAGATTTATTGGAGATATTTTGAGCAGGTTCTTTGATAATGGGCTCTTGAATAGTATCTTCTTGAATAACTTGGGTTTCTTCATTCTCTTCGATAGGTGTAATATCTCTAGTAAACGTCGAAACTCTTTCATATCGGTTCTTCCTTGCCGATGACATCGCTTTGGATATTGCGTTGCGCAAGTTCATTGGAAAACCGGCTGGAAAGGAAATGCTTTCTTCGATCAAATCAGTTGCATGTGGAGGAATTTTACCCGATATTAGGTAGTAAAGAGTCGCCGCAAGAGAATATACGTCGGTTTGAGGTGAAAATTCACTCACGCCACCTGCCTTATATTGCTCCATTGGAGCATAGCCATGACTGATGCCTGTTGGAGTAGTTGAAGTCTGATTTCCTTCACTATCATATTGCTTAGACAATCCGAAGTCAATAAGAATTGGGCGGTCATCCGACTTGCGAATCATAATATTCGCAGGCTTAATATCCAGATGGTTTACATTGTGCTTATGGATATAGTCAAGCGCATCGCCTACCTGGGTGATGTAGTTGACAGCCTTGGATTCAGATAGTGCTCCCGAACTCTTTACTATTTCGTTGAGGTTGCTCCCTTCAATATAATCCATTACATAGTACGCTGTATTGTTCTCCTCAAACGCAGTATGGATCTTTATAATTCCCGGATGATCAAATTTTGCAATATTGCGGGCTTCTTTTAGGAATTTAGCCTTTAGACGTGAAACTAACTCAATGTTGGAGCTTGTCCCAACTGTTATGTGCGATGTCGATTCTTCCCTATCGCAATAATCCTTAGGAAAAAATTCCTTAATAGCAACGTATCTTTCCAAAGATAAATCGGTAGCAAGATATGTTATTCCAAAGCCGCCTTGTCCGAGTATCCGCTCAATGCGGTAAGTATCATGACGAAGTAACGCGCCCGGCTTTAAGCCGTTATTATTTACATTGTTCATATCATACTATACTTTTAATAAGAAACCAAAGACTAATGACGAGCATAATTCCAATTACAAGTAAATCGATATATAAGAGCAACTTCTCTGTATTAAAATTCTCAGCATCAACTGAGAACTTTGGAAAAGAATACTTATTTTTCTTTTCCTTGCTCTGCTGAGTGATCATTGGTACAGGATCTTCCGCAACAGACAAACCAGTGCTTTCTCCCTCTTCAATAGCTTGGATAATCTGCGTATTCTTGCTATTGGTTCCCTTAACGTTGGTCTTGTCAATGGGGATTAGCCAGCAGGTATAATTATCCTTAGTCTTGTTCTCACATATAGATTTAATTTTTGCGAGTTTCAGTTCGTCGGAAAGATTATCTTGAGCTAAGATTTCACATAACGCCTCATTCGAGAGCCGCTCTAAAATTCCATCAGAGCACATGAAAAAATAATCTCCTCCTTGAATATCATCAAATGTGTATACGTCCGCCTTATAACGCTTCGCCAGATGCGGTTGCATAGCGCGCGTTATGATATTTTTCTGTGGGAAATCTTTGGCCTCATCTTCGGTAAGTTCTCCAGCTTTAAGAAGATCGTTTACAAGTGAGTGATCAGATGACTGATAAAGAATACCACCTCTTTTCGTGTTAAAATTATATAGAGACGGACGTATATGGTATATGCGACTGTCTCCTATATGAGCCACTAAGTAGTTATCTTCATTAAGGCAAAGACATGTCATAGTCGTTCCCGGTTTCTTCAGGGAATTAGTGTCTATGTTGTCTAAGGCATCATAAGCCTTCGCCAATCCAGTCTCGAATACCGGAATATCAATGGCAGAGCACGATGACAGATAGTTGCCTAAAGCATTTGCCGCCGTCATACTTGCAACTTCTCCATTATCATGTCCTCCCATTCCATCACACATGATGAAGACTCGCGTCTCTTCATCTGCGAGACTCGGGAAAATATAGTCTTCCTGATTATCCTTTTGTCCTATCTCTGTAAATGATAGAGGTTGTCTTATCGTAATCATGATATAGTTATGCTAATCGGGTTGCCTCTTCATCAACGATTCTTGACTCAAGTACAATATCCGTCATCCCAAGAGTCATAGTATCACCAAACTTTAAGATAAGAATGTCACCGCGATTGATTGGTTTACCATTTAGTTTGACGATATTCTTTGAGTTTATTTCAACGAGGTGATGCTCATAACCGAATCCTTTTTTTACAACGTCTATAAGCACATGCTGACGGCTCATATACATATCAGTGCTGATCTTGATATCTGCTGTTCCCGTTTTTGCCCTACGTCCAATGACATTTTTCCCGGCTTTGAGAAACTGTATCTCATTGGTTGACATAACTCGGATTTGGCCTATATCAGTCGCCGATCTTGGAGGCATGACAAGTTGAGTTGGTATCTCATCAGCCCCTTGCGCACCACGTGCCTGAGCTCCGCCCTGATATACACTGGCATTGGCTTTGAAATGACATTTGGGACATTCCACCACCATATTCTGATAACCCGGAACTTCATTGAAAGAGAGTTGCTGATGGCACTCCGGGCAGACAATAAAAATCTTTCCCATCAGACGGTCATTATTGAGTCAGCATCGTTTATGTAGTCAGGCATATCGTCATTTGACGCATAGAATACATCACCTTCCTGAGCAGCCTGAGCTTGCAGTAAGTCTGCAACTTCAAGCCTTGCGCCGGAAATATCATGGAGTTCCGATTCTTGAATCTGACCATCGAAGTTATCATCATGAATGAGGACATCCATGGTTCCGTTGTTATCAACGTCAATGAGCAATGCCTGATCGCCCTCACACTCTACAAGTGCTACATTCATAATCTCGCCATATCCATTCTGCACAGCTTCGACACCAAGCACACGGATTTCATTGTCGACCGGTTCTGCAGCAATCATCTCGGTATTAGTCGGGATGGACTCTGCAACTGTATTCTGTACGTTTTCATCCACTATTTCCGGCTCATGGTGAGTGGATTCTACAGATGAATTATGTGCCATGGAAGAATGTGAAGGTTCAGCAGGATGAGTTGGCGCTACTTCATATACCTTGCTTTGGAAGTCTGCTCTTTCCTGCGATGACATATCGTTCCACTCGTCTGCATAATAGGTTGCGTAAATACGTCCGTTGTATTCAAACACTCCACCGGGACCAACCTGTTCACGCGCTTGGGCGAAAGCTTCGTTGAAGTTATTAGCGTTTACGTGAGCATATCGGATTCCCTCATCATTGGCAAGAATGGCTTGCTCTGGAGTAGGTACCTCAGGTATTTCTTCATGCTTTTCTTCTATCTTTTCTTCTTCTATAATGTCAGTTGGCATTTCAGTATCATTATTGGACGTGGCGGCAGCCATAGTTGTAGCAGCTCCAGTAGCAGCTCCTACAACAAAACCACCTGCAGCGGCTACTATAGGATTAGTCTTTTTTGACTTTTTAGATTGTGCTACCTCAGCCGGAGTTTGTGATACTGATGTGGATTGCTCTTTTAGAGTAGGTTCATCATTGATGAGTCGTGTTGTTTCGTTATCCATATAAGTAGTTGTTAATTTTAATGCAAATTTAAAGTAGACACGTTTAATGACCAAGTATTTTGTCTATTAAATGACAAAAGCATGAGTTTGAGTGATGAAATTCAAACATTATCAAACCCTGTATCGATTTCTGTCCTTTTAAGTTGTCTTATTTTATCTTTTGTTAAATATGGTAATAAAGATTGGAATAATTTTGTATAAAATGTGACGTCTTTATCATTCATCTTGTAACCTAAATATATGGCATCTATATAGATTGAGAGAAATCGAGACTTCCTCATTTTAGCCTGACTATCAAAAACTCTAATATATCTCACTTCATTTTCATATTTCCAATGTATGGATTTAGAACTCATCAAGTCCAAATACTTCTTGGGTTCATCAGTAATTACTGGGAGAGACTTCTCATAGCGTATTTCTCTCTTTTCCCAACCTTTTGACGTGACAGCTAATTTTATACAAATCCCCTTGTGGTCTTCTCCATAAAATGACCACATTAAAGTATTGGTATAATTTTTAGATAGTGAACATATTCCAGTTCTTTTGCGAAGATCTCTTAGATTTGCTTTTACATCGGCTTCTGTGGAAGGATCAAATAAAAAATATCCTTCCATTGGATCATTAAGTTCGTCATAAGATGCGGCATATAGGCGCTGGCGTACTAATATGTCAATTAACCAGCGTAAATTGGACACGCCTCGAAACTTATAAAGGTATACAGCGTCTTTAGGTGCTTTAGTTGCCATATTTTACCCTTTAACAGTCCATATATTTGCCTCAGTGGGTACACCTTTGGCGAGTGTATGAGTATATTCTCCGAGATAGAGGAAGTAATAATAGAGGCAATCGGGCTTAAGACACTCCGCAGAAAGATAACGGTTGAGGACACCCAATGGCATCATCAAGATATTACCATTTGGACCGATTATCTTATAGCCGTGCATACCGTCCTCCTGAAATGTTGTCCAACTGCAACGTTCAATCAGTTCCTCGTATTGCTTAATGGTAGGTAGCGAATGCTCTATGACGAAATCATTAGGCTTTATAATACTTCCATCTCCCATTTGGAATTTGTACACGTCGTCATTAATTACAGGTTTTGCGATACCACTTAATTTCGTTGCCCATTTAACTGACAAACCTAGATCAAGATACTGTAACCCTGTGTTAATTGACACTTTTGTGCGACCTCATTATGTGGGTTCTTTTCCTTTGTTGGGATGTAATTGGACAAAGGAACATTGAGAATTACAGTTTCCTCTAAAACCTTTTGCTTTGGTTCTGTTTTTTGTTTTTCTTTATCTATTGGTTTTACGACAGGCTCCTCGTTAGCCTTCTGAATATCAACGGTCTTCTTGTAGGAAACTGAATTATCAGTCTGTATATTATCCAAATTTTGAGACTTACTATCTTTTATAGTATCAGGCAGTAATGCTAAAAATTCCTCTATAGAAGAGGGACGTCTCGTTTTCTTAGTTTCCATTGCTTTTTCAATGGCTGTAACAGTCGCATGGCTGACGCTTGACGGTAACACAGGAAGTCCCTCTTCCAGAATATCACTATAATGAGGAGGTGTTTGTCCTGTCAGCAATGCATAAAGAGTTGCACCGAGGGCATAAACATCACTCTGAGGTGTAAATGTAGCCACCCCTCCCGGTCGATATTGTTCTATAGGTGTATACCCATAGCTTATCCCGACGGGTGTTGTTGAGGTTTGGTCACCGGTGGAATCGTATTGTTTTGCAAGCCCAAAGTCAATCAAAATCGGAGCATCATCGGACTTTCTAAGCATGATATTAGCAGGTTTAATGTCCAAATGATTCATCTTCTTTGAATGCATATATGTGATGGCATTGCCAACGATACGAATATATTTCAACGCCATTTCCTCAGGTAATGCTCCAACGAACTTGATTTTGTCATTGAGGGAAGTGCCATCAATAAAATCCATTAGATAATATGCTGTACCATTTTCCTCAAATATGTCATGTATGGCTACAATATTGGGGTGGTTAAGCTTTGAAATATTTTTTGCCTCTTTGAGGAACTTTTCTTTAAGTTTTACTACGAGTTCAGTTGTATTCGCATTTCCTAATGTTATTTGGCTTGTAGTTCCGTTCCTCTCGCAAAAGTCTTTCGGGAAGAATTCCTTTATAGCTACTTGTTTCGGCTCACCCGATAATCATTGGGGGTATGCATAAATCTTAGCCAGTCTAAAGAGGAAGAATTTCTCATCCACTACTC
>NZ_JAICZW010000105.1 GCF_029057325.1 Bacteroides sp.
GTGCAGGAATCGGTGGAACAGGAGATAATCACGCAAGAAACAGAAGAAACCGTGGTCATAAAACCCAAAACCGAACCCAAAAAGAAGGAGGAGGTGAAGAAGAAGCCGGTGAAGCCCGAAAAGACGGAAGCTGAAAAGGCGGAAGAGGCACGCAAACTGGCAGAGGCGAAAGCCGAGCGGGAACGCAAGGAAGCCGAAGAGGCAGCCCGCAAGCGGGTGGCAGGTGCTTTTGGTAAGGGGGCGCAGATGGGCAGTAAGGGCGACACGAAAGGCGAAGGTGTGCAGGGAAGTCCTACAGGCAATGCTCCCACCGGTGCCACTTCGGGAACGGGAGGTTATGGCACATTCAATCTTAATGGCCGCTCTATCGGGGAGGGCGGATTGCCGCGACCGGTTTACAACGTGCAGGATGAGGGCAGGGTAGTGGTGACAATTACCGTGAATCCGGCCGGCCACGTGATAGCTACCAGCATCAACCGACAAACCAATACCGTGAATCCGGCCTTGCGTAAAGCGGCGGAAGATGCTGCCAAGAAAGCCCGTTTCAATGCAGTCAGCGGGTTGAATAACCAGACGGGAACAATTACGTATTATTTTAATTTGAAATAGTAGAAGGAGAATAACTATGCAGACAGTTTATGTTTTTTTTGCCGACGGTTTTGAAGAGATAGAAGCGTTTACAGCAGTAGATGTGATGAGGCGTGCCGGATTGAACGTGGTAATGGTGACGGTGACTCCTGACGAGATCGTGACGGGAGCACACGGCATTCCGTTCTTGTGCGACAAGAATGTGGCGAACTGCGACTTCAGCGATGCGGAGCTTGTGTTGCTTCCGGGTGGAATGCCGGGGGCTTCTACGTTGGAGAAGTGCGGTGAGTTGCGCAGATTGCTGCTGCGCTTTGCGCAAGAGCAGAAACCTATAGCCGCCATTTGTGCCGCTCCGATGATATTGGGCAAGCTGGGATTGCTGAAAGGCAAGAAGGCGACTTGCTATCCCGGATTCGAACAATTCCTGGAAGAGGCCGAATACACGGCAGCACGGGTGGAAAGAGACGGCAACATCGTTACGGGCAAGGGACCGGGCACTGCCATGGACTTTGCACTTGCTGTGGTAGAAATGTTGTGTGGCTGCGAAAAAGTGCAGGAACTGAAAGAGGCTATGATGATTGACAATTGATAATTGACAATTAAAATTCTTCATTCTTTATAAAAGATGGACTATGCTTTGATTGTGGCGGGTGGCAAGGGATTGCGTATGGGGGGCGAGCTCCCCAAGCAGTTTCTTCCGATAGGAGGCAAACCCGTATTGATGCGCACATTGGAAGCGTTCTACACCTGCAATCCTGAGATTCGGATTATTTTGGTGCTTCCGCACGACCAGCAGACATATTGGAGACGGTTGTGCGAGGAGCATCGTTTTGTCTTGCCCCATACCGTTGTTGATGGCGGGGAAACGCGTTTCCATTCGGTGAAGAACGGGTTGGCGTTGGTGCAGACACCCGCATTGGTGGCTGTACACGATGGGGTACGCCCATTCGTTTCGCAGGAGGTCATTGCCCGTTGTTATGAGCTGGCGGCGGTGAAGCGTGCCGTGATTCCGGTGACGGATGTGGTGGAGACCGTCCGCCACCTGACGGAATCGGGCAGTGAGACCGTCAGTCGGGATGCCTACAAGTTGGTGCAGACTCCCCAGGTTTTTGACGCGGCGTTGCTGAAAGAGGCCTACGAGCAACCCTATAACCACAGCTTTACAGATGATGCCTCCGTGGTGGAGGCATTGGGCGTGTCCGTCTTCCTGACTCCGGGCAACCGGGAGAATATAAAGATAACCACTCCTTTCGATTTAAAGGTAGCTGCGGCTCTGATAGGTGAATGTTCGATTTAGCCACTCGTGACATAAAGTATCTGTCGGGTGTCGGACCGCAGCGTGCGGCGGTGCTCAACAAGGAGCTGGGCATTTTTTCGCTGCACGACCTGCTCTATTACTTTCCCTATAAATATGTGGACCGCAGCCGCATCTACTCCATTCGGGAGATAGACAATACGATGCCCTATATCCAGCTGAAAGGTGAGATACTCAGTTTTGAAACGGTGGGCGAGGGTCGCCAGCGGCGGCTGATAGCCCATTTTTCGGACGGTACGGGTGTGGTGGATTTGGTCTGGTTTCAGGGCATCAAATATCTGTTGGGAAAGCACAAGGTACATCAGGAGTACATTGTATTCGGCAAGCCAACCCCCTTCAACGGGCGAATCAACATCGCCCACCCCGACATCGACCCGGCTTCGGAACTGAAGTTGTCGTCCATTGGGTTGCAACCCTACTACAACACGACGGAGAAGATGAAGCGTAGCTTCCTCAATTCGCACGCCATTGAGAAGATGATGAGCATCGTTGTGCAGCAGCTGTCCGAGCCGTTGCCCGAAACCCTTTCGCCTGCCATCCTTGCCGAACATCACCTGTTGCCGCTGACGGAGGCGCTGATTAACATCCATTTCCCTGCCAATTCCGATTTGTTGCGCAAGGCGCAGTATCGCCTGAAGTTCGAGGAACTGTTCTATGTGCAGCTGAACATCCTGCGCTATGCCAAAGACCGCCAGCAGAGGTATCGCGGCTATGTGTTCGAACGGGTGGGCGAGGTGTTCAACGCCTTCTATTCCCGTAACCTTCCTTTTGAACTGACCAACGCGCAGAAGCGGGTGTTGAAAGAAATCCGCCGGGATGTGGGGTCGGGAAGGCAGATGAACCGCCTGTTGCAGGGCGATGTAGGAAGCGGAAAGACCCTGGTGGCGCTGATGAGCATGCTGATGGCGCTCGACAACGGCTATCAGGCCTGTATGATGGCACCTACCGAGATTCTTGCCAACCAGCACTATGAGACCATCTGCGAACTGCTGTACGGTATGGACGTGCGGGTGGAGTTATTGACCGGCTCCGTGAAAGGGAAGAAGCGCGAGGCCATTCTTTCCGGACTGCTGACGGGCGATGTGCATATATTGATAGGTACGCATGCGGTCATCGAAGATTCGGTGAACTTCGCTTCCCTCGGTTTGGTGGTGATTGACGAGCAGCACCGTTTCGGTGTTGCCCAGCGTGCCCGGTTGTGGACCAAGAATGTGCAGCCGCCCCATGTGCTGGTGATGACGGCGACTCCCATTCCGCGTACGTTGGCGATGACGCTGTATGGCGATTTGGATGTTTCTGTCATCGATGAGCTGCCACCCGGACGCAAGCCGATTGTCACGCTCCATCAGTTCGATAGTCGCAGAGTCAGCCTTTACCAATCCATACGCAGGCAGATAGCCGAAGGGCGGCAGGTCTATATCGTCTTCCCGTTGATTAAGGAGAGCGAGAAAATCGACCTGAAGAATCTGGAAGAGGGGTATTTGCACATCTGTGAAGAGTTTCCCGAATGCAAGGTCTGCAAGGTGCACGGAAAGATGAAGCCTGCCGAGAAGGATGCGCAGATGCAGCTGTTTGTATCGGGCGAGGCGCAGATTATGGTGGCCACCACCGTCATCGAAGTGGGGGTGAACGTGCCGAACGCTTCGGTCATGGTGATAGAGAATGCCGAACGCTTCGGCCTGTCGCAGCTTCACCAGCTCCGGGGGCGTGTGGGGCGTGGGGCCGACCAGTCCTATTGCATCCTGGTGACCGGCTTTAAACTGGCGGAAGACACACGGAAGCGCCTGGAGATAATGGTGCGCACCAACGACGGGTTTGAAATAGCCGAAGCGGACTTGAAGCTGCGCGGCCCGGGCGATTTGGAGGGAACCCAGCAAAGTGGCGTTGCCTTTGATTTGAAGATTGCCGACGTGGCTCGCGACGGGCAGCTGTTGCAATATGTCCGTGGTATAGCTCAGGCGGTGGTGGAGGCCGACCCTAACGGCACGCTGCCCGAAAATGAAGTCTTGTGGCGGCGGCTGAAAGCATTGCGGAAGACGAACGTCAATTGGGCGGCCATCAGCTGACGGATGCACCTGTTTTCTTCTGAAAGGATCGGGTGGCTTGCATCGCAATCCGGCCTCAATATCCCCCTGTTTGACAGACACAAGTGTCTGTCGTCTTGAAGTCCAGTGTCTGACGTGACAGACACAAGTGTTTGTCACGTTGAACACAAGTGTCTGTTATTTGATTTTATTATTGCTGATAATCAATGTGTTATGAGTGCGCGGATTCCCGACAGGCAAGAAAGCTTTTGTCGCTTTGCATGTTTCATCTTCAAAACGTTGAGATGTCCTATCTTTCTTATCGAACAGCTATGATCCGCTTGTTGGGTTTACGATAGCATAGGACGAGATGAGAGAAACATCCCCAAAAAGGTAAAAAAACAACATTGTTCGTCTTTATGTTGTAAAACATGTATTGTTGTAAAATTCATATTCATAGTGGTTTATGTGGTTTTTTGCTGCTTTTTTCTGATTCTGTTTTCGAAAAAATAGTTAATGCTTCGTTCGCTGTTTCAAATAGAAGTTGTATCTTTGAGAGAATTTTTTGATATCAATCTGAATATTCGCAAGAAACAAGTATGGCAGAGATGTCTGAAGGTGTTTGCGGCGGATATCAAAACGAAAGACGAAACGAATGAATTTGAATTGGATAAAAACAGCAATGTTGGCTGCAACGGCGATGGTCAGCTTGAATTCTTTTTCTCAAGACCTGATTGCCCGTCAAGCCCCCATCGATAGAAAACTGAAGAGCGTAGATTCATTGGCGCTGCAAAAACAAATACGTGCTGAACAGTCCCTGTATCCGGGATTGGATTTATATCCTACTTGGGACAATGAACGTGTGCAGGCATACAGCGATGCTGCTGTCCCCGAAAGCTACACTTTTGATTTGAGAAATTTCTGCATGCCCACTACCAATACCCGTATTACGGATGTGTTTGGTTATCGTCCCCGCAGACGGAGGGTGCACAACGGATTGGATATCAAAGTGTATATAGGCGATACGATTCGTGCGGCTTTTGATGGCAAAATCCGTATTGTGAAGAATCAAGGACGTCGTCGCGGATATGGCATGTATATTGTGATGCGTCATGACAACGGATTGGAAACGGTATATGGCCACCTTTCCAAATGGCTGGTGGAAGAGAACCAGTTGGTGAAGGCGGGCGACCCCATCGCATTGGGCGGAAATACCGGACGTTCTACCGGTTCGCATTTGCATTTTGAAACCCGTTTCTTGGGAATTCCTATCAATCCGGCGTTGATGTTCGACTTTGAGAAGCAAGATGTGGTGGCCGATTCTTATACTTTCCAGAAGGCAAAAGGTTCTTCCGGCACATCACGCAACATGGCATCGGGTGAAGGCTTGTTCTATAAGGTGAAGCAGGGAGACACATTGGGGAAAATCGCAGCCCGTCAAGGTGTATCTATAGACCGGCTCTGCCAGCTGAACAGAATCACACGCAAAACCATCCTGAGACCGGGACAAGTATTGCGTTGCTCATAAAAACGTAAACAATCTTTATAGAAGAGGGTACTTTAATAGAATTTAGAGTGCCCTCTTTCTCTTTTTCTTTAATTATTCCTATCTTTGTGGCGAAATGTAAGGATTAGGAAATGAAAGATACTAAGCAGCAATTTGAACATGTCATAGCCCTCTGTCGTGATTTGTTTTTCAAGAAACTTCACGATTATGGTCCGGCATGGCGCATCCTTCGTCCGTCTTCTGTGACGGATCAGATATTCATTAAAGCCAATCGCATCAGAAGCATTGAAACGAAAGGGGTGACTTTGGTGGATGAAGGCATTCGTTCGGAGTTCATTGCCATTGTCAACTATGGAATTGTCGGGTTGATACAGCTGGAATTAGGGTATGCCGAAGCTGCCGATATGACCAACGAGGAAGCGCTGGCATTGTATGACAAATATGCCGGAAACTCTTTGGAATTGATGCTTGCCAAGAACCATGATTACGATGAAGCTTGGCGCAGCATGCGCGTCAGCTCATATACGGACTTGATATTGATGAAGATTTACAGGACCAAGCAGATAGAGAGTCTGTCCGGACAGACACTGGTTTCAGAAGGTGTGGATGCCAACTACATGGATATGATTAATTATTCCGTGTTCGGCCTAATAAAGATTGAGTTTGGAGATTGATAATAAACATATCGCCTGGAAAGTTTGGGCAAGCCTTTGCCGATTCTTGTTGGGAGCCGCATTTATATTCTCGGGGTTTGTAAAGGCTGTTGACCCATTTGGTTTCTTTTATAAGATTCAAGATTATCTGGCGGCTTTTGGCTTGATTTCCAAGTTCCCTTTTTATCTGCCGTTATGGCTGGGAATCGTATTGTCCGCAATCGAATTCTGTGTAGGCGTTTTCTTGTTTTTGGGCATTCGTCGGAAGGGGAGCACTACGGTGGCATTGCTGTTGATGTCGGTGATGACTCCGTTGACGCTTTATCTGGCTTTGGAGAATCCGGTGTCCGATTGCGGATGTTTCGGTGATGCCTGGGTGCTGACCAATTGGCAGACATTCGGCAAGAATATCGTGTTGCTGGTTGCGGCGGTATCGGTGGTCAAGTGGCGGAACAGCTTGGTGCGTTTCGTTACACCTAAATTGGAGTGGATGGTCTCCATGTACACCATCCTGTTTGTGTTTGCGCTTTCGTTCTATTGCTTGCGCCAGTTGCCGATATTGGATTTCCGTCCCTACAAGATTGGCGCGAATATCAGGGCGGGCATGGAAATACCGGAAGGTGCCAAGCCAAGCGTATTTGAAACCCGGTTTGTGTTGGAGAAGAACGGCGAACGGCGGGAGTTTGCGTTGGATGATTATCCCGATAGCACGTGGACGTTCATAGAGTCGCGTACGTTGCTGAAGGAAAAAGGCTACGAGCCTCCCATTCAAGAATTCTCGATGTTGAGTCTGGATAGTGGCGAGGAGATAACGGACCATGTGTTGTCGGACGAGGGATATACCTTCTTGCTGGTAGCCCATCGCATTGAAGAGGCGGATGACAGCAACATTGACCTTATCAACGAGATATACGATTACAGCGTGGAGCATGGTTACGGCTTTTATGCCTTGACCTCGTCTTCGGGCGATGAAATAGAATTGTGGCGTGATAAGACAGGGGCTGAATACCCTTTCTGCCGGATGGATGACATTACGCTGAAAACGATTATCCGTTCCAATCCGGGCTTGCTGCTGATAAAGGAAGGAACGATATTGAACAAGTGGAGCAACCAACAGTTGCCGGATGAATATGCCTTGACCGATGCCTTGGAACGGTTGCCCTTGGGGCAACAGAAACAGGTCAGCGATTTGCGCACAATGGCCTATGTCCTGTTGTGGTGCATCATCCCGCTGCTGCTGGTGATTGGCATGGATATTTTAGTTGTCAGGCGCAGAGAACGACAAAGCCTCAGACAGCAATAGCCCGCCATGCCAGATAGTAAATAGTCAAATAGTAAATACATTAACCCTTTAATAATAAACAAAATGAGAAAGAACATTGTTGCAGGAAACTGGAAAATGAACAAGACCCTTCAAGAGGGTATTGAGCTTGCAAAAGAACTGAATGAAGTGCTGGCTAACGAAAAGCCTAATTGTGATGTAATCATCTGTACTCCGTTTATCCACCTGGCATCTGTTACTCCGCTGGTGGACGCTGCCAAGATCGGTGTAGGTGCAGAAAACTGTGCAGACAAGGTATCCGGTGCCTATACAGGAGAAGTTTCAGCCGCTATGGTTGCTTCTACAGGTGCCAAATATGTAATTCTCGGTCACTCTGAGCGTCGCGCTTACTATGGCGAGACAGTTGCTATTTTGGAAGAGAAGATCAAATTGGCTTTGGCTAACGGCCTGACTCCTATTTTCTGTATCGGTGAAGTGTTGGAAGAGCGTGAAGCAAACAAACAGAACGAAGTGGTTGCCGCTCAGTTGGCTTCTGTATTCTCGTTGTCTGCCGAAGATTTCTCTAAAATCATCTTGGCTTACGAACCGGTTTGGGCCATCGGTACCGGCAAGACCGCTACTGCTGAACAGGCACAGGAAATCCACGCTTTCATCCGTTCGCTGATTGTTGAGAAGTATGGCAAGGAAGTGGCAGAAAACTGCTCTATCCTTTACGGCGGTAGCTGCAAGCCTTCTAATGCGAAGGAATTGTTTGCCAATCCGGACGTTGACGGCGGTTTGATTGGTGGCGCTGCTTTGAAGGTTGCTGACTTCAAGGGCATCATCGACGCTTTTAATTAAACTGAAAGTTGAAAAGGTGAAAGTTGAAAATGGAAGGTGTAGTTGTGTTTGCAAGGTTATTTCCCATTTTCAACTTTCTATTTTTCATTATGTAAAGAGATTCCATTATGAAGAATCATTATTTGCTTTTAATTGTATGTCTGTCTTTTGCTCATTTTGCTGCGGCGCAGAATAACATTGTGAAAAGTCTGGAACGCAGTGTGCCGGGACAAGGCAAAGTAACCATCCATCAGGATGCCCGCATTGCGGCTTTGATAGGTATGGAATATGTTCCTACCGGTGCGGGCGAACGGAAAGTGATTAAGAGTTCGGGCTATCGCATACAGGCGTATGCCGGTAACAACACCCGTCAGGCCAAGAATGAGGCCCATAAGATTGCGGACCGTATCAAGGTGCAGTTTCCGGAGTTGCCGGTTTACACCACTTTCAATCCTCCCCGCTGGTTGTGCCGTGTGGGAGATTTTCGCAGCATCGAAGAGGCGGATGCCATGATGCGGCGATTGCGTGCTACCGGTGAGTTCAAAGAAGTATCGATTGTAAAAGAGCAGATAAATATCCCCTTGTAATCTCTTGCGATAGAGAAGAGAGCAGGAAGGTAAATTGTAAATTCTAAATCATAAATCTCCTCATGTTGGAAAAAGAAGAAATTGTATCTCCCTCGTTGGATGAACTGAAGGAACACTATCATCGCATCCTTACCTTGCTGGGTGAAGATGCCGGTCGCGAAGGCTTGCTGAAAACACCGGAACGGGTGGCGAAAGCAATGTTGACATTGACAAAAGGCTATTATATGGACCCGCATGAAGTGCTTCTCTCCGCTAAGTTCAAAGAGGAATACAGTCAGATGGTCATTGTGAAGGACATCGATTTCTTTTCGCTTTGCGAACATCATATACTTCCGTTCTATGGGAAGGCGCATGTGGCCTATATCCCCAACGGTTATATTACGGGATTGAGCAAGATAGCCCGTGTGGTGGACATCTTTTCCCACCGTCTGCAAGTGCAGGAACGCATGACGCTTCAAATCAAAGAGTGCATTCAGGAGACACTGGATCCGCTCGGGGTCATGGTGGTGGTAGAAGCCAAGCACATGTGCATGCAGATGCGCGGCGTTGAGAAGCAGAACTCCATTACGACAACTTCTGATTTTACCGGTGCTTTCAATCAGGCCAAGACGCGTGAAGAATTCATGAATCTGATCCGGCATAATTCATAAGAGGATGTGTCGGAATGACTTTTCGGGCACGGAATGACGAGGCATTTCACGGTTCTTACCCTTAAAATCCCGTTACCACTCGGTCTCCTAACCGTTTTGCCATGATGCTTTTTACCTCGCGCAATTCGCTGTAGCGCTTCATGATGCTGTTGCATTGGGTCTCGTCGTTGGTGACAGCCGGGTCTTGTAGGGCAAACATGATGTGTTTCAGCTCTTCGCTGACGATGGCGTATTTGAAGTTTATCGTCAACATGGGCACCAGTTCGTAGAGGCGTTCCTCGTCTGCTACAATCTTTTGGTTCTTGGAATGATATTTGCTTAACTGGTAGCGGTTGCTGATAAGCTCTACGCACAGCTTGCTGATGACCGGGTCGGGATGGGCGATGAAGTAGCGTTCGGCGATGAATCCTTCCTGATGGATGTGTTCGGCGGCTTCTGCCAAAATCTGTCGGTGAAGCGGATTGTGGAAGGCCAGGTCGTCTTCTTTTAGGTCGTTGACTATATATTCGGTGACGGTCAAGGGCATCTCTTCTCCTTCTTCGTTGGTGACGTTGCACATCACTTTCTCTCCATGGCGTACGACCATTTGGAGAATCAGCCGTTCATATTTGTAAAACTCTTGTCCCTCTTTTCCTTCTTGTGGGATGAATGATACATACGCCTCTTCCGGCAGGGGAGAGGGAGGTGTCGCGGTGGCCAGACTTGCGGTCAGCGGCACATCAGTTCCGGCTTGCGGCACGATGGCGTTGCCGTTATGGAGGCCTGCTTCCGCGTTGGCTCTTGCCGCATTGGCGGCGCGGCGTTCGCGTTCCGCCCTTTCTGCTTGTTGCTCAGCCTGCTTCTCGCGCCGTTTGGCCACTTCGGAAACAAGCAGCTTGTCTTCCACATGCAGCAGTTGGGCGCATTCCTTGACATAGACATCGCGGACGATGGCTTCGGGAATGACGGAGATACTTTGCACGAGGTTTCCTATCAGTTCGGCGCGTTTGATGGGGTCTTTTCCCGCATCTTCCAGCAGCAGGTTTGTCTTGAAGCGGATGAAGTCTGTCTCATGTTCTTGGATGAAGGCCTGAAACTCCGTCGCGTTGTGCTTGCGGGCGAAGGAATCCGGGTCGTCTCCATCGGGAAGGAGGCAGACTTTGATGTTCATGCCCTCTTCCAGCAGCATGTCTATGCCGCGGATGGAGGCTTTGATGCCGGCGGCATCTCCATCGTAAAGCACGGTCATGTTGTTGGTGAAGCGGTGAATCATGCGGATTTGCCCGGATGTCAACGCCGTACCCGAAGAGGCGACCACATTCTCGATACCCGACTGGTGCATGGAGATGACATCCGTATAGCCTTCTACCAAGAAGCATCGGTCTTGCTTCACAATGGCCTGTTTGGCGAAGTATATGCCATACAGCTCATTGCTCTTGTGGTAAATCTCCGATTCAGGGGAGTTGACATACTTCACCTTTACGCCTTTGGTGGCACTGGCCAGCACACGGCCTCCGAAAGCCACCACTTTCCCCGAGAGCGTATGTACCGGAAAGATGACCCGTCCCCAGAAGCGGTCGCGCAGGCGGTGGTCGTCTGTCTCGTAGCAGAGTCCGGTCTTGACGAGGTATTCTTTCTTATATCCTTTTTTCAGCGCCTCTTGCGCGAAGGCGTCGTGGCTTTCGGTGCAGTAGCCCAGCTGGAACTTCTCGATGATGTCGTCCCGGAAGCCCCGGTTTCGGAAGTAGGCCATGCCGATGCTGCGTCCGTCTATGTGGTTTTTCAGGATGTGCTGGAAGTAGTCGCGGGCGAAACTATTGACGATGAACAGGCTTTCCCGTTCGCTTTGCGCCATTTTCTCCTCGTTGGAGAGTTCCCGTTCTTTGATTTCTATGCCGTACTTCTTGGCGAGGTATTTCAGCGCTTCGGGATAGGAGAGTTGCTCATGCTCCATGATGAAGTGCACCGCGTTTCCGCCTTTTCCGCAGGCGAAGCATTTGCACAGCCCTTTGGCGGGCGATACGTAGAAAGAGGGAGTCTTGTCATCGTGGAACGGGCACAGACCCACATAGTTTACGCCGCGTTTGCGCAGTGTGACAAAGTCGGAGACGACATCGATGATTTGCGCGGCATCCAGAATCCTGTCTATGGTGGCTTGGTCTATCATGGTTCCTTTTTTTGGCGGGGCAAAGATAAATGATATTCCTTGGATAATCAAATTTATCATCTGCTGTCGGGTGAAATGAGCGGTTTGGCATACGAGTTTCATTTATCGGACTTAAATGAAACTCGGGGGACAGCACGGCCCTTTCATTTAAGGGAGTTAAAAAGAATTATCAGCGACAAGTCGGCTGAGGAGTTAAAGCCAATGCGCTCGTAACGGCATCCTGCACAAGCGTATCGACTTTAACTCCTAATGAAGTAAGGCGAAGTGATAACTCCTTTAACTCCCGTAAATGAAAAAACCGTGTGGGGACAGATATTCTTTTGCTCCGTTTGTTTGCTTTTGAATTATTTTTCGTTAGATTTGCGAGTTGATTTAATTTTCATAAGGAAACATATACAATTAGATGGACAGAAGAGGATATCATCCGTTGAAAAAGACCTTCCTGCTGTTTGCCATATTCGTTTTGTTCGCTCAAGTAGGTATGGCGCAGTCATACAGGTACATCGGCAGGGAAGATGGCTTGAGCAGCCAGAGGGTCAACCGCATTCTTCAGGACTCTTTGGGTTACGTCTGGTTCCTTACTTCGGAGGGACCGAACCGTTATGACGGCAAAGAAATCAGGCATTATCAACTGACCGATAAGGGGGAACCGTTCAATGTCCAGGTCAATATGAATTGGTTGTATGCCACGGATGACGGGGTCTTGTGGGGGATAACCCGAAAAGGCCGTATCTTTCGCCATACACCGGGATATGCCTATTTTGAACTGGTCTATACACCTCCGTTGCCCGATAAGGGAATCGCTTCGCCTGCCGTCACTTGCAGTTATATGGATGTGAACGACTGCATCTGGCTCTGTGGCAAGAACCGGATAGAGCTGTTTGATATACGTTCCGGCAAGATGTCCCAACTCTCGCATACGATAAGCGGCACGATCACTTCGATTGCGCAGTTGGACGATATCCACTATTTCATCGGTACGGAGACAGGGTTGTATAGAGCGTCGCTTGACGAGCGGCGGACATCGCTTTCCTGTGAGTCGGCATACGACCGGGAGCTTCCTGTGAGTGAGTTGTTCTTTTTTGAGGAGGTGAACAAATTGTTTATCGGTACTTATAAGCAGGGAGTATGGATTTGTGATTTATCTTCTTCCGGCGAATTGCATTCGGACGCGACGTTGAGTGATGTGAATATCAAGCGGATTCTGCCATACGGCGACAAAGATGTGCTGATTGCCACCGAGGGAAGGGGAATTTATCGCATGGAGGCCGATGCGTGCAGTGCCTATCCGTACATTGTAGTGGATTATATGACTCCATACGGCCTGACGGACGATAATATCAACGATGTCTATGTGGAGAGCGAGGACCGCATCTGGATTGCCAGTTATTACAGTGGAGTCACAATTCGCGACAACCGTTATAGTGGTTACCGGTGGTATCAGCATTTCATAGGCAATCCTCAGTCTGTTGTCAACAGCCAGATACACGAAGTCATGGAAGACAGCGACGGAGACCTTTGGTTCGGGACGAGCAACGGAATCAGTCTGTATAGTTCGAAAACGAAGACCTGGCATTCATTCCTGAGTACGTTCGATCATGAGCAGGAGGATAAGAACCATGTTTTTCTGGCGCTATGCGAGGTCTCACCCGGCATCATTCTGGCGGGCGGATATACTTCCGGACTTTATCAAATCAACAAACGTACTCTTACGGTGGAGTATATCTCTTCTTCCCGTTTCTTTCAATTGAGCCAACCTACCGACCAATATACGTATGACATGCTGATGGATTCGGAGGGTAAAATCTGGTCTGGTGGCTACAATCTGAAGTGTTTTGATTTCGAGCATGGGAAGTCGCGGCTTTATCCGGGCTTGAACTCCGTCACCAACATCTGTGAGAAAGACAGCACTTCCATGTGGATAGGAACTATTGCGGGCTTGTTTCTGCTTGATAAGGAATCCGGTGATTTCCGCGTCATCGATTTGCCGGTGGAGTCTATGTATATCTGCGCTTTGTATCAGACGGAAGAGGGACTTCTGTATATAGGAACCAGTGGTTCCGGTCTGGTGATTCACGACCCGCAGGAGAACTCTTTCGTCCAGTATCACACGGAGAACTGCGCCCTTATCTCCAACAACGTACATTCCATATTGCCGAAACCTGACGGAAACATCCTGCTTACTACAGACAACGGCATCACTCACTTCTCGCCCTACACGATGTCTTTCACCAACTGGACGCGCGACCAAGGACTTATGAGCGTGGTGTTCAATGTGAATGCAGGCATCTTATGCAGCAACGGGCGGTTCATATTGGGGAGCAATGACGGCATCATCAGTTTTCCGTCGGACATGCAGATTCCCCAAACGGTTCTCTCGCCGATGCTTTTGAGCGACTTGAGGATATCCTATCAGGCGGTCTATCCCGGTGACGAAGGCTCTCCGCTGAAAGAAGATATCAACGATACCAAAGAGTTGAGGCTGGCATACAAGCAGAACACTTTCTCCTTGCGGGCTTCCTCCATCAATTATGACAATCCTTCCAACATCCTTTATTCGTGGAACCTGGAGGGATTCGCCAAGGAGTGGACTGCTCCCGCAGCAAGCGGAGTGATACGTTTCACCAACCTTCGGCCGGGGAAATACACGCTTCACATACGATCCGTTTCCAGTGAAGAGAAATACAAGGTGTATGAGCAGCGTAGCCTGCGGATTGTCATTTCTCCGCCGATGTGGGCAAGTTCGTGGGCAGTGGCTGTTTACGTGGTGCTGCTTATATTGATAGTCGGAACGGTTTACCGCGTCATCGAGTTGCGGAAGCAGGAGAAGATGGCAGAAGAAAAGACACGCTTCTTTATCAGTACCGCCCACGACATCCGTACCCCTCTGACGCTCATCAAGGCTCCGTTGGAGGAGGTGGAGCATAAGGAAATGGTCAACGAAGAGGGCAAGAAGCATCTGGACATGGCTTTGAGGAATGTGGACGTCCTGCTGCGGCTTGTCAACAACCTGATTAACTTTGAGCGGGTTGATTCTTACTCGTCCGGTTTGCATATCGCTGAGTATGAGTTGGAGTCCTATATGTCGGACATTTGCGATACCTTCCGTTCGTATGCTGATGTCAAGCATATCCAATTGAAGTACGAGAGCAACTTCAGCTATCTGAACGTATGGTTCGACAAGGAGAAGATGGACTCCATCTTGAAGAATATCCTGTCGAATGCGGTGAAATATACACCGGAAAACGGCAGCATCGATGTCTGTGCCTCCGAATCGGGCAATGAGTGGAGCCTTGAAGTCAGGGATACGGGCATCGGTATTCCCGATAATGAGCAGAAAGGACTTTTCCATGCTTATTTCCGTGGGAGCAATGCCATCAACATGAAAGTGACCGGCAGCGGAATCGGATTGATGCTGGTGAAGAGGTTGGTGCAGTTGCATGGAGGAAGCATCTCCATCAAGAGTGCGGTGGGCGAGGGTACCTGCGTAAAAATCATTTTCCGCAAGGGCAACAGACATTTCCACAAAGCTAAAATCGTGAATCGGGTAGTGGAAACGGGCAGAACGGTAGAGGAGATGGCGGCCGTTCCTGCTGTGGTGGAAGGTGCGCAAGGGAATGAGCAGTCCAGACGCCTTCTGATAGTGGAAGATAACGATGAGCTGCGTGCCTATCTGGTGAATACCTTCCGGCCGGATTACCGGGTGGAAGCTTGCCGGAACGGCAAGGAAGCGCTGGATATTGTCCGAGAGTTCGGTCCTGACCTGGTCCTTTCGGATATTATGATGCCGGAAATGTCGGGAGACAAGCTCTGCGCTGCCATTAAGGAGAACATCGAGACTTCCCACATTCCGGTGCTTTTGCTGACGGCCCTCAGCGATGAGAAGAACATCCTGGAAGGACTGCGGGTAGGTGCCGACGATTACATAGCCAAGCCTTTCAGCGTCAACATTCTGAAAGCAAGTGTCGAACGCCTGATACTCAACCGTGCCTTGTTGCGCAAGAAGTACGGAAGTCCTGATTTCGAGCATGAGAAATGGCCGAAGGGATGCAAGGACTCACTGGATTGGAAGTTCATATCCACCGTCCGAGAGAACATCGAGAAGAATATGTCCGACCCTGAATTTACGGTAGATACCCTGTGTGCGCTCCATAACATGAGCCGCAGCAGCTTCTACAACAAACTGAAGAGCCTGACAGACAGCTCGCCTGCCGATTACATTCGGACGATACGCTTGCAGTATGCCGCCCGTTTGCTGAAAGAGGGGGATGATTCCATTACCGAAGTGGCGGAGCAGACCGGATTCTGCGACGCAAAATACTTCCGGGAAGTATTCCGCAAGCATTATGGCGTCAGCCCGAGCGAATACAGGAAAAGCTGAGTGGCGGGGCTGTCTGAAAAACTTGTCGCTGCTTACATGGTGTGTCACGATTTTAGGCACGGATTTCACGGACTTCTCTTTGCTTATCAATCCGTGTACGGTGTAATCCTTGCCTAAAAAAAGTATGACAGACGCTCACAGAAAGCCTGTGGCGGTTTACGGTTTACGGCTTACATCATCATAAACCGCCCGTTGATGGTATGTTCCAATTTCTCTCTCAGTTTCTGTATGTCGATGGGCTTGGACATATATCCGTTGAAACCGTTTTGCATGATGCGTTCCTTGTCCGATGCGAAGGAGTAGGCGGTGATGGCAATGATGGGAACGGTTTTTGAAATCTTCCGTATTTCCCTCGTTGCTTCATAGCCGTCCATTTCGGGCATATTGATATCCATGATGATGACATGCGGGTGATAGAGGGAGTAGAATTCTACCGCTTCTTCTCCGTTCCAGGCATGAATCAGTTCGTAGTCTTTCTTCAGGATGGATTCGAACAGCATGTAGTTGCTTTCATTGTCTTCGGCTATCAGGATGACGGGCTTGTTGCCGTTGGGCTTTTTCAGGAGGGTTCCTGTGCCGGTTTGCTGCTTTTCTTCTTGCAGGATTTCCGGTTTGTAGGGGATGGTGAACCAGAAAGTGCAGCCTTTGCCTTCCCCTTCCGATTCCACTCCGATTCTTCCTTTCATTCTGGAGATGATGTTCTTGCATATCGAGAGCCCCAAACCTGTTCCTTGCACAAATGAGTTCAGTTTGGTGAACCGTTCGAATATCTTCTTTTGGTTTTCCTGCGAGATGCCTACTCCTGTATCCTTCACGTAGAAGTAGAGCTCATTTTCGCGGACTTCATAGCCGAATACAATCTCTCCCTTCTCGGTGAATTTGGTGGCGTTGACCAGCAGGTTGATGAGCACTTGCGAGAGGCGGTTCTGCTCGGTCTGTGCATAGCAGACGGGCAGTCCGGGGACGAACCGCAGACTGACACCGGGTTTCACCTTGCTTTCCACGGTTTTTTCCACCTCTTTGGCCAACTGGTTCAAATCTACATACTGATAGTTGAATTCCATGGTGTTCGCCTCTATCTTTGACAAGTCCAGAATGTCGCTAATCAGTTGCAGCAGCAGTTGGTTGTTGGTTTCTATGATGTTGACAAACTCCTGACGCTCGCTTTCGTCTTCTGTAGCGGTCAGCAGGCTCGAGAAACCTACGATGGCATTCAGGGGGGTGCGTATTTCGTGGCTCATGTTAGCCAGGAATGCCGATTTCAGCCGTTCGGATTCTTGTGCTTTTTCTCTGGCCGAAATGAGGGCCATTTCCTGTCTTTTACGTTCTGTAATCAACAAGAGGGAGCCGACCAGCGACACCGGACAATCATTGGCGTCGCGCCTCTCCACCGCCGCATTGATTTCCAGCCAGTCCGTGATTTTCCTGCCTTCTATTTCAGAGACCACCCGATACTCTTCCTTCACCTGCTGTGTCTTTCCGGAGATAAGGCTCTCATATACGTGGTAGATGCGCTCCTGGTCTTCCGGATGTATCTTTTTGAAATACACGGGCGCTTTGATGATGTCCATTTTGGGGGTGGATTCTTTTTCTTTCGTGAAGTTCAGGTGGCTCAGAATCTTGTTTGCCTCGCAATAGATTAAGCCCTCCTTCAAGTTCCAGCGCCACGGTATGATTCGTGCGATGCCCAGCGTCATTTCCAGTTTCTGGTTCGTCTGCCGCAGGGTATGTTCCGCGTCTTTGCGTGCCGTGATGTCTATGGCGAAGATGTCCAATGTCTGTTCTTCGGATGCCGTGCAAAGGATGAACTCGTAGTATTTGTTTATTTGTTTGAAGTAGTGGGTGAATGTTACCGCCCTCTTCTCTTTAAATACCATTTCGGTGAATTTGGACATGTATTCTATTTGTGCGAAGGCGTTCTTTTGCGGGTCATTTTCGGCTTGGGCAAACAGGCTGTTGAAAAGTTTGTTGCCGCACCGGTATTTCATGCCCGTAATCTTTCCCTCTTGGTCGAAGATGGCCTTTGCCTGCACATACAATATCGGCATGTTGCGTATCAGTGTGTCGTGGGCGCTCAGCAGCTTGATTCTGTTTCTTTGGTACTGGTATTTGACCAGCATGATGACAGCTAACGAAAGTAGCAATACGATTCCGCAGATAATCCACCAGCGATATTCCTGCCAGAACGTAAGCGGTTTGTTGATGAATATCGTATCCTCCGGACACAGGGAGGTGTCGATACCGTCTATCAGCAGCTGCGCGTAGTTGACGAAAGGATGGGATTGTTTGCTGTAAGCGAATGGAATGTCACGGGCCTCCGTTCCTTTGAATAACAGTTCAAGTGCGGAAGCGACAGACTGTTGTATCTCCATGCGGTCGTAGAAATACCCTCCGGTGAACCCCTCCTTGTAAACGTAGGCATTTCTCAATGCGAATACGGGTTGGCGGGAAGAGGCCACCAGTTGGAAGTCTCCGCTGATGATGGAGGGGAAGCCCAACAGATTCTTGCGCTCATAGAACCAGGTGGAAAACAAGATACCTACTTCCGGGTCATCGTTCAGCAAGTGGATTTGCAAATTGTTTTGGTTGCCCTCGTGGCCTACCAGGCGTTCATAGAGGAGGTGCGGATATCGGGCTGCGATGTAGGATTGGATTTGGCGGTCCAATTTCTGGTTCTGGTAAAGCTCATCTGCCGCAAACAGCAGTTTTTTCATTCCGGGCAGCATCCGTACCATCATGTCGATGGTTTCCTTGTAGTTGCAGGGCGTTTCAATAAAAGTGAAATTATACGCTTGCCGTAAGTCCGCCAGCGGTTTTGAGATGCTGTCGGGGATGTCTATGGGACGTCCGGTGAGGTAGTACGATTGCGGGGCGTATGTGTCTTCGGTGCCGACCAGCACGATTGGGATGTCTCCCCATTCGCGTACGATTCGGTCTCTCAGCGTGAAGGCCATATTGCCGAGAAGGACGAGGAAATCCGGTTTCTGATGCTGAAAACGCCGGAAGATTCCATTCTCCATTTCTTTATACAATGAATCGTTGCGGATGAACGTCTCGTTCATGTGCACCACATCGGCTGTGATGTTTGCTAAGGGAGCGGTTTGCAGTAAGATAGGAGTGGTGACCTCCTGGCTCCAAGGAGCGCTCTCGTTGTATGAATTTATGATAAGCAGCCTACGCTTCTTTTCATGGGTAGTTTCGTTGGCAAACGACAGGCTGAAATGCAGCAAGAGCAGGCTTAAGCAGATGGCATACCTCAGTAGATGTATATAGAATCTCATAAACTATTGTATTAAAGCAATTAGTTGGCTGTCATTATTGATGTATAAATTGCACAAATGTACTATAAATGTGTTTTAGCACGGTGGCTAAGCGTTAAAATTAAGGGTAATTAACGCATTTATCCGCTAATTCCGCGTCTGAAAAATAAGTGTAAAGTCTAAATGAAAGAGCCGTGACCGTTTGTAGGGCTGTACCTTGGTGCAGCCGCCCATTTGCATGCTGTCGGCCGGCATTTCGGAGGTAGCGGGGCACATCCTTACATTGAAAAAGAGGATGCCCGCAGACACCCTCTTTGACGTGCCGCACAGGTTCTATGTGCGGACTTTTGTCAATAAGAACAATCCTAAATGGAAAGAGAACCTATTTTTTTGCTGATATCTTGCAGTGCGAATCTCAACGTACACAATTCTTCTTCATTGAATGCGCATTTTTTTCCATGCACCATATTTCCGTTCAATCGTTGGGAGAACCATGATTTTGATTTGTTGAAATAAGTCTCAGCTATATATTTGAAAGAAATCATATTGGATATGCTTTTGAGAGTCTCCAACATATTCAGTTCTTCGTTCGTTTCATCCAGTTCCTTGCCGATGTCGTTCAGCATCAGAAGCACATACTCTGAAATCAACGCCTTGTCTTCATCTGAAGTATAAACTCCATTCATTTTCTCCAGACGTTCCTCAAATGCAGGAGTACCTAACTCTGCTTTCAACAATTCAAGTTCTGTTTTCAAATTCTTATTCATGGCCTATTCTATTTTTGAAGTATAGGAATGCTTAATCCCTATTTCCTTGAGTTTGTTTTTTTAGTTCTTCAATTCTCTTTCTAGCTTCCAAAATGTCATCCAGATAAGCGTCTATTCTTTCTGCTACAGACGTTCTCTGACAATCTGACGGGGGATGGAGGGAAGAGGTGAAAGGAGGTGAAGAGAGGAAAGTGGCATTAATATTGGGAACCCATTGTGGCAAAATAACAAGAAAAGCGGTATATTTGCAACAAAAGCCGATAGATATGAAGTATTTGGACCCCAAAGCCGACCTTACCTTCAAGAAGGTATTCGGCAGCCAGCCCGATGTAGTCATCAGTTTCCTCAATGCGCTGTTGCCTTTCGAGGAAGGAAGGGAGATAAAGGAAATCGAGTACCTGAACCCGGAGATGGTGCCCGAGAACCCGCTGCGGAAGCACAGCATTGTGGACGTGCGGTGCAAAGATTCCCGGGGACGCCATTTCATTGTGGAGATGCAGATGGTCTGGTCGCCGGAGTTCAAGCAGCGTGTCCTTTTCAACGCCTCCAAGGCATACGTTCGCCAACTGGATTCGGGCGAGGACTACGAGCTGCTCCAACCCGTCTATTCACTCAACCTTGTCAATGACATTTTCGAGCCGGACCTCCCTGATACCTACTACCATTATTACCGGCTGGTGCATGTGGAGCATACGGAGAAAATCATAGACGGCCTTCACCTGGTCTTTGTGGAACTTCCCAAGTTCACTCCGCACACGTATGCGGAGAAGAAGATGCAGGTGCTTTGGCTGCGCTACCTGACGGAAATCAACGAGCATACGCAAGAGGTGTCGGCCGATCTGATGGCACACCCGGAGATACGCAAGGCTGTCAACGCACTGGAAGAGTCCGCTTTCTCACGGGAACAGCTTTTAGGCTATGAAAAGTTCTGGGACATTGTGAGCGTAGAGAAAACGCTGTTCAGCAGCGGGGAACGCAAAGGATTTGAAAAAGGCAGGGCTGAAGGACGTGAAGAAGGCAAGGCGGAAGGACGCGAAGAAGAGAAGTATGCCATTGCCCTTAAAATGAGGCAGCAAGGGATCGATTCGCAAATCATTGCGCAATGCACGGGGTTTGCGCCCGAAGAGATTGAAGCGTTGTAGAAGACTTCTCTATCATCAGTCAGGCCGAAATCCTCCTAATCCGATAGGGAGGTGTGTCAAAACGAAAAGGAACCGACATAACGATAGATTTTAGGCACGGATTACACGGATTTACACGGTTTTTTCCTTGACTAATCCGTGAAATCCGTGCCTAAAAGAAAGTGAGATGCATGTTTGCACATCTACCTGCAATTCCCCCCTATATTCCCCGGTTTGACAGACACTTGCATCTGTCGTCTCAAACACTTGTGTCTGTCGGCTTGAACACAAGTGTCTGTCACGTTGGACACAAGTGTCTGTCAACTCATTTTTTTTATATCTGATAATCAACGTTGTATGATTATGCTAATTGTCGTTAACCGTATTCAATTTTCTTATTATAGTTCATCTAAAGTCGTTTTTCATTTGAGAAAAGTGCGATTTTTTGCATTTTGGGGCGTGGAATGATATTATTCACATTTTATGGCTTTCGCAATCGGTAAAAAGCAATCTTTCCGGCTCATCCGGAATTTGGAGTGGTAATCGGGCTTTCACTGACTGACATCCTGAACGCAGTGAAGCATCTCTTCTCCTTGGCACGCATAAAGGGAGTGGATTTTTCACTGCATTCCCTTAGACAGGTGGTTGGCCTTTGGGGGATACCTAAGTCGTTATCAATTCCTGTGGTTGGGGAGGGACGGAAAGAAAATATGCCTCATGCTGCCGGGGAGGGCGGGCATGAGGCATATCGGAAAGATTGCGAAAATCGTATTGGGGGTGTGGAGTGCTTTATTTCTTTTTTACACAGCGAATGAAGGCGGCATTTTTACCCTGTTGCGCTGCGTATGCACCGTATGGAAAAAAGTCAAAAGTAAAGTAGTTGAAATCCCATCCTAGTGCAATTGCATTCTCAGTTTTATCTATATCCCCTGCATCTGCTTTTCGATCTAACCAATAAACTGCTCCAGGTCGCATATATATATCATAGAAAAGAGGGGCGTCTATTAAGCCATTCGGATAAACTTCCCCTTCACCTATTTTTTCATTAGGAAACTCTTCGTTTCGATTACTAGAATATCTCAATATACCTGCACCTTTGTTATTAGAAGTCTTGATATCTCTATCTGCCTCTTTTCTGTGACCATATCCGGAAGCCCCAATAGGAAAAAACAAACTTTTCCCGCTTACTTTGTTATATACAAAGCTGCCTCGCATTCCACGTCCGGTATGTTCATAATCGTATTCATAGACCTCCTTCAAATCATCCAAAGTTTCATTGGATTCATTTCCATACAATACCCCATATCCTTCTGCAATATCTTCATGGTGGTATAATACTGCAAAATCGTTATAAGACGCTATTTTAGCATTCTCTATATTAGGTTCAGCAAAAGCGGGAGTTGTTGAAGAATAAGAAGTTGCTATATCGCTCCATTTTGCCGTCTCCTTATTTAAATTGTCATCGGTTGCAATTAGTAAATTATTGCTGTTGTTTACAAATGAACTAGGCTTTACGTTAATCCAATAACCATCACCAGTGGTGGGATTTTTATTGCACATTGCGTCTATAGGATAGTCCCAATTGCCAAATTTAAATAGAGAGCCCTCTTCCAAGGGAGAATCAGTTGTTTTGTTTTTGGTTTTCATATTATATGCAAGCCATTCGCTTCCTCCCTCGATCAAGGAATCCGGTGCATCGCCTTGTCTTACGAAAATCAGATGATAGCAAGTATAGTTGTGATATTCCACCCGTATTATGGCATAACGGTTTTCGTCCTTTCCGCATGTACCATTAAAGTTAATATCGAAATCTATCATAGAACCGGTTTCTCCGCCCACTTCTTCACCTGGAGTTGTGGCATTATTATTGCTCAGTGTGATAAAATTCTCTGTACCACAATATACATACGCTTTCCAAGAACCTTCTGAAGCAAATGATGTAAATTGCGTTTCATTCTCTTTGGGCAGACGTTTCAATTGTACGTGAAACTTATTGTCGTTATCATGTTTGCGCCAAACTCCTTTAGGATTGACTATACGGCGTACTTGGTAAATGACTGGATTCTTTAAATCTTTATCATTTCCATTTGTTACCTCGATTCCACTAAAATTTGTGCCATCTGTTGATATTTGCGTACCATCTGTGAATGTGACTACTATTTTAATTTCGGCCTTGCGCTGGTAAGCTACATACGGGTTGTTGCCAGTATAAGCACTTGCTTTCATTAATTGTTTGGCACGGGTGTATAGAGGGACTTGTAGGTGATATACAGTGTCCCCTTCGTTTTCGATGATATATTTTCCATCTCCTTCGTCATCCCCATAGCTTTGGCTTTCACCTTCTTTGGGTAAGGCAATCCCTTCTTCTATATATTTACGTTCTCCTCTTTTATGTTCTTCATAGTAAGCTTGATTTGAAGTTACAGTAATGGGGTTCTCGTTGGGAAGAACCAAATCTTTTGTTCTCCGAAGAGAGAGAAAACCATTCCATTGATTTTGATATGGTAAATCCATCTCTTTACAATAGGCAAAGTCCTTATCAGGATTATTGGGCGCCCATCTGTTATCTACAATTTTTGCCTCTATTTCCTGAATGGTTTTTCCTCCGGTTCTAATTTTAAGAGGAAGCATCATGGAGTGGTTATATAAATAGGATATGTAATAAGGATTGGGAACTTCAATACCAGGGTCAGGCTCTTCGTATTCGATGTGCCAATCTACATCGTTGGCATACTTGTTGAATTTCAGTGTCAACTTGTAGTGATGATTGCGTTCTGCATTGTAGTCAGTAGTAACATTCTTGCCCAGCATGAAGCGGTAGATGATGTCACCATTACTCACCCGCCCATGGACATTAGAAACGTAATAGGCTTTAACTTCAATATATGTGCCGTATGGCTTTTGGTCTTTATAGAATGTATCTCCGGGCTTGTTGTTCATTCCCGGGGCATCAAGGTTTCCATCCCCATCTGCATCTTGTTGCTTGTTTTTTCCAGTTCCCTGCATGTTTTCATAGAAAAAGAGGGCTTCATTCTTTTCTCCATGAGCCAGTTTGGCATAGCTGGCTTTATCTTTGTCGTAATCCGCTTTCCATACAGATACTCCGTTGGGGGCTGTGTTTTTGTTCGTATAATAATAGAACGGTTTACCTTTCGTGATACGTGCCGGATAGTGCTCATCATAGGATGTTGTTCCTTCGGCATACGTGATGCTTTCACCATCTATAAGTGCTCCATACCTGTTTTTGGAATTTTCGTCAAGATTGATAGTGCTCTCTTTGCCTAAATAGCATTCAGTCGGTATATCTTTAATGGTTACAGATTTGAGATAAATAAATACATTCTCGTGAAGGGCGGAACCGTCGTATGCGATGGTCACTTTGGATGCCGCACGGCGTATTGAAGCATGCAGACTGGCTTTGGGTTGGTTTATAATAGCTAGTTCATCCTGCTGTTCACTTCCTTTTACGGTGAAGTAGCCAAACATCTGATTGTTGGCTGCTATATTGTCTGCATCCCATGTGAGGGAAATGCTTTTCAATCCTTCTATTGTTTGAATGGCTTCGGAATACTTCTCATTGGTAAGAAGGTCGCCCATGTTTGCCACCGCATAGATGTGGTAGCGTCCGTAGGGGATTGTCAATTTAAAATCAGCATGGGGCGTTTGGGATTCAGCAGAAGGTAACTTCTTGTCTTCACCGTCTATTGATTCCGTTTTTTCGTCTCCACTCCGGTCCATGTCTTTGAGTGTGTATTTCCCTTCACTGGGAGTGGTAACTCCATCTCCGGCATATTCAAGCGGATATTTCTTCAGCAACTCTCCTTTCTCATTATACAGCAACACGCACAGGCTGTTGATGCTCTTTATGATATTGCCTGCCGCGCGTGTGTTTCCGTTCAGCGCAGGGGTAAGGGGTTTGAAATTCACGGTGGCACTGACGAGGCTTTCGCCTTCGCCTATCTCGCCGCCATTATAGAGCAGGTCGTCTTGACAGGCGGCGCTGCCGAGAAACAATATGCACAAAAATATATAAATTGAAAAATTCTGTTTCATATCAGTTGCTGTTTGAAGTAAGTATGTTTAATGAAGGGGATTCCGAAAATCCCCTTTAGCTTTATAGTCCGAATATAGGTTCAAGTACGACTTCCCAATAGGGTTCCACATCTACTTCCCAATCCAGTCCATATTCTTTGAACGTAACGTTCACCTTCACATGCGTGTTGCGGAAGAGCGAAGCAAGCTGCGGCAGGATAGCGGTATATACATTTTCATGAATAGAGCCTTCGTCAAGTGTGGTGACGCTGAGCTTGTATTCCTGTAATTTCAGTGGATTATCGCCGCTTATCAGGTTCTGGCTTTCGGGGAGATAGAACTCAGTTCCCGCCGATTTCGATGGGGCAATGGTAAGCTCCTCCTTTATCTCATGCTCAGCAATGGCATGCTGCACGCCTTCCGGCACCTCATAATCGGTCAGCCATTGATACTTGTCGATGTTGTTGCCCTCTTTTGTCTTTTCCGCTTCATCTACCATCCAGTCTATCCAGCTCTTGTCGAGAGGTACGGCGCTTTTCTGCTCCGTGTCTGCCACCCAATACTTGTTGTCACTATTTTTATTGACATGTGGCATCAGGTATGCTTTATCCGCTATCTGGTCAATCGCAATTTTTTTGATTGTGATGTTTTTAGTTATTGACTGGATGGCGTTGGTAAATGTGAACGAGAATTTGGTGGCAGCACGTACTACGTACAAGGTTTCTAATAATTTATAGCTATCGTTCTGTGAGTCGTACTGTGAGTCGTTCTGTAAGTCTTTTTTGCTTGGTATGCTCACCTCATACATAGCGGTCATCGGAATGCCGTTGTCAAGATCGGAAGGGAGGGCGAACACATAGTCGTCTGCCTTTGCCTTGCCTTCACTTCCTGTGGCGGCGAATGCCTCGTTGGTGAAGTCGAGCGGATTTCCGTCCGCATCCTTCAGCCCTTTGCCGTTGGCAATCAGGTAAATTCTTTTCTTGCATCCGGCTTTCACCTTGAAGTTGTGTCCGTCTATCAGCGACACGCCGGTAGAGGCGCTTTCTATCAGGCGGTTGTACTCCACTACCCATTTCGTGCCTTCTTCCGTGGCTGCCGGCTCTTCCGAAACAATCACTATCAGTAGCTGATTGATTTTTTCATCTGCCGGCTTCTCGTCTTCCGCACGTGTAGAACCTCCTGCCACGTCTGTGTGGAAAGTGAGGAATACGCTGTTGTCTTCTTCTTCAGACGGTCCGAGGGATTCGTGGTCGCACGAGGCGAATCCCAGCAAGCCGCAAAGAAGGAGGCCCATGCTGATAATATGTAGATGTTTCAAATCCATTTGAAAAATGTTTTTTTTCTTACGTAAATTCTTCCGCGTGTTATAGTTTCGCATCGTTGATGCGCACCACCCAGTCGTTCACCACGATGCGTGTATTCAGCCAGGAGTCGTTGCTCTTCAGGAAGAAGAAGAGTGTCCATTGGCTTTCGCGGTCCAGGTATTCCTGGTCTCCCATCCGGTAATGTTCGCTGCGCAGCAATACCAGGTAGCGGTTCAGGGGGAAGTCTATCACCGTCTTGCCGTTCTCCCGGTTTGTCACCAGCAGGCGCGGGCTGTTTTTCGTCATCAGGCGCGAGGTGCTCAGCTCGGCGTAGGCCACTACCACGGGTTGCGGCTCTACCTGGTCGGGGCCAACGATGGCTATTCCCGCCTCAGCCTGGCCTTTTACCCAAGGAGTGTAGGTCACAGTCTCTCCTTCAGGGAACAGCACTTCATCGTGTATCAGGTCGTTGTCGTGTCCGAACAGGATGTTGCTGTCGGTAATCTCGAAGTCGAAGTCGGCGGCATCAAGCGGTTCGCCGTCCACGTGCTGCAACACGATGCGTATGTTGTTGGTGTTCTTCATCATCTTCACTGTCCCTTCGTTGTAGAGGTCGGCCGTTTCAAGGGTGAGGTCTCCCCAGAACATGTCGTGCAGCTTGCGCCGTACGGGCGAGGTGAGGCAGTCGGCATCCATCAGTGTCTTCAGGTCGGTCCACTTGCTGCCTGCCGCCGGAGTCTGTACCGGTGTGAAGGAGCTTTGTTCGCATGCCATTCCACCGTATGCCACGAAGTGGTAGTTGCCCTTTTCAAGGTCCAGGGTCATGCGATAGTTCTCGTCCTGCAATTCGGGGCCTGTCACGACCTTGGTGTCCACATAGTTGTCTTGCTCGTCGTAGATGTAGAGCGTCAGGCAGTCCACACTCGACGGGAAGGCGTTTGCATACAGCATGTTGTAGTCGTAAACAAAGCGGAGGGATACCCCGTGCTGACATGGTTTCAGGTCGTCGTAGATACTTTCGCAGGACGTGAACGCAAGACCTATGGCTGCGGTGCAGAGCACCGCAGCCATGAGGCTTGCCATTATATTTCGTTTACAAGTATGCATTTGTCACTTTTTAGAATTCTATATTATTGATACGAACCACCCAAGGCAAAACCTCGACTTTTACATCCAGATATACCTCGTCTTTCTCGTCCGGAGTATCCGGAGTAACCGGGTCGGGGTCGTTTTCCGTCACGCGCGGATGACCGAGTTTCTTGATGTTGAGTACGGCCAGCTTATATACGTTGTTGCGTACGACGGCGAACTCCATTTTTCCCATGATTCCGTTGTTTCCGTTGTCGTTGTGGCGGTTCCAGTAGAAATAGTAGCAGTAATATCCGGGCACTCCCTCGTCGCTGCTCGACTGGTAGAGGGTGAACTCATTGCCGGTTGCGGCTGCCTTGAACGCTTTCAGGGATGTTTCATCTGCCATATGTTTGTTGTTGTGCCAGATGTTCCATTTGTGGTCGGCGCTCTCGTTGTCGTCGCTATACACACCGGGTGTTTCCGATGTGCCTGCTACAGGGTCGTTCGTGGGGTTTCCGAAGGCGGCTTTGAACAGCGAGCTTCCTCGTCCCTCTTCGATGGCCTTTGCGCGGACTTCTGTCCAGCTTACAAAAATTTCATTGCCGTAAACGTAGAGGATGGGGTCTGTCGCTCCGTTTCCGGTAGCGCTTGTAAGTGCTTTGTGCAAAGAGCTTTCCGATTGTACGTCGGTGGCAATCATTTTAGCCTTGAACACGATGCCGGTAGAGATGCCGTTCGTCTGTTTGGCCGGATCTGCCGGAATGGTGTTTTCGGTGGCGTAGCGCCAGATTTTGTAATCGCCTTTTGTCCCAGTGCCTTCATTCCAAGACACATCATTATCGTCAGTTCCCTTCAGCACGTCTGCTATTTTGTAGGTGAGCCATTGTTCGCGGGCGTTCTCGTTGATTTCCCATTTGCCGTTTTGGGTATGGCCTAAACAGAAGTTGAAATGGTCTGCATAGGTGTTTCCTGCAATGATGGATCCGCTGTTCTTCTCTTCTGCATCGGTATCTACTACGAAGTTGGAGGAAGTTTCGGGCTTGCCAATCGCTGAGCCGCCGTTCAAGCCGTCAGCCGACACACGGCGCAGGTAGTAGAAGTTCTTGCTCATGTTGACAAGCGCCATCTTCTGGAGTTGAACCTGCACGATTGTTTTACCGTCTTCCTTTATCACGTCGTATGTGTTGTTCTTTCCGGATCCGTCTCTGAAATCGAAACGGGCTACGGAACGTTCCACCTTGACGGCACCTCTATTGTCGATGGTGCCGCCTGACATGCCGCTACCGCTCAGGCCGGTGTTCATAGCAGAAAGCTGGAACGGATTCTCCACTTCGTTGAACTTGTCCCAGTCAGACAAGATGGCCGGAATCTTCTTGGTGACCATTTCGTAGGATGACATCAGGAAACCGCCTTCGTTGTGGTTGGGGCCTCCCCAGATGGCTGCGTTGTCGCTTTCTCCGTTTGTCTTTTCCTCGATGGAGCATACCTTGCTGTGCCAGGTGTCATCTCGCGGAGCCGTGTTTTTGAAAATCTCTTTCAGGGCATCGATGGGGTTGCAGAATACAAACACATGTATCGATTGCTCCTCTGCGGTGAGCGTATTGTCTTCTCCATAATAGCTGGATAGGGCTGTTCTTGAGATGGACTGTATGGCGTTCACCTCTCCGTTGGCATCGGTTTGCAGGTATTCCACCTTCTCTGTGTAGCCGATGAATTTATTGTCCTTGTCGGCCAGTACCAATAGTACGGATTTCACTTCGTTCTCATAATCCTTACCGATTTCGGTTCCATCGTTGCTTCCGCCATTGTCGTTGGTCGTACTGCGTGTTCCGATTCCCACGGGAAGTTGTGCCGCTACTTTCAAATACACTTCATTGGAACCATTGTCTCCTGTTCCGGGATTCTCTCCAGCCAGATCTTCATGACTACACCCGGCAAACGCCAAAGCGAGGGCAACTGCAAAGAACTGGTATAATTTTCTCGTTTTCATATTATTATAACAGTTTTAAAATTCTTTTTTTCTTTGATTATTCCACGTATCCTCTTTCTTTCATTTCAGCCAGGATGACGGCTGCTTTTTCAAATCCCATTCCGCGGGCCTGTTCCAGGTATCTCACTGCCATCTTGTAATTGTTCTCGCGTATGGCGAGTGCGGCCCGTGCATAGACAGCTTCTGCCGAGTAGCCCGCTTTGTCGAGGTAGCGGTGTGCGGCTTCGTAGTTGTCTTGCCTGATGGCTGCATTGGCTGCGTTCAGGTTGGCAATCTCGTCGTTCGGGTAGAGGTGCACGGCCGTTTCAAACACGGCTGTAAATTCTTCCGTACCCGGTTCATACGTAGAGGCAAGCAGGTAGAATTCTTCCAGACTCAGATTCTGCGGGCGTTCCCTCATAATGCGTTTGATCTCTTCCACATCGTTGTAGCCGCGTATGGTGTAGTCGATGCGGTAGTCGGTGTGGCGCAATGCCGGGTAGCAATGCTGCAACAGGAAGCGATACTCTTCGGGATAGGTGCTTTTGATTTTCGCCTCTTTCGCGTCCGGTTCGAGGTTGCTGTCGATCATCGCCAGTATCTCGGTACGGTGGTTGATGTTTGACTTCTCCACAAACAGCCGCAATCCCTGCCAGTCTTCCGGCTCATAGTCCGTGCTGATGGTGTTGCTGTCGAAATGGTATAATTGCTGTATATGATCCTTAAGCGCCTGTGTACGTCCTATGGCCAGGTCGCGGTTGTGCGCGTATGGACTTTCGGGTGAGGCGTATCCTTTGAGCCATACGGAGTTGATGGACACGTCTTTGTCGTAGCGCACGGAGTCGATGGTGGCTTTAATCTTGCCCAGTTCCACCGTGTTGCGGCGGTATTCGGGATAGATCACCGTTTTATCGACGGGGAAGTCGATGAATGCCGAACCCGACAGCGAGCGGCTTTTGGGCCCTTTCTCTACTTTGGGGTGTGCGAATGCCAGTTCGGGGAAGAAGGCCTCGTGATAGGTGCCGAAGCGACCTTCGTGTTCCGCCTGTATCTCCTGACAGCAGCCCCAGTCGCTGCGGTGCAGGGTGAGTGTGGCACCGTCCATCCACTTCTTGTAGTCGATGGAGTTGTTATAGCTTATCAGTTTCGGCTTCTGCGATGCCCGGAGCGTGGTTTCGTCTGCGCCCGAGATGCTGCCCATACCGTTTCGCACATAATGGTAATAACGCCGGCGACCATAAACTCCTATGGCCGGCAGGTCGCAAGAGTCCGTTCCGTTGACCAGGCGCGGTGTGAGCAGTACGGCACGGTTGCTCTCCACATCGAGTGCCGCCAGATCCACAATCATTTCTGTGGTAAGGTATTTTCCGTTCCGTTCCATCTTGAAGTGGGTGATGGAAACGCCGGGGACTATGCTTTTAATATCCTGTGCCATTGTCCCCGATACACATCCCAACCCGATGAGGGCTGTCAGTATGAATATCATCCTTTTCATGTTCATCGTGATTTAAAACAGGTAAACTAAGTTGATGGCCGCCTTGGTGGGACCTACGTAGTGGTGCGGCTTGTCTGCCTCAACTTTCGTCCCGCACTCTGCGCACGGGTACTTGTCGAAGCGGGTGTAGGAGTAACCGAACCCGATTTCCGCCTCCAGGTTCCAATGGTGGCCCAATACCCATGCGTAGCCGTATGCCACGCCTGCGCCGATGAACCAGCCTTGGTAACGGAAGTCTTTCAGTTTACGGGCATCTGTGCCGAGAAAGTTGTATTTCCCGTTGAAGCCTCCCATGTTGTACTGTCCTCCGTGTGCGTGCGCACCGAGGAAATGTCCTGCGAATCGGTCGCAAAACCAATAACGCGCCTCAGGTTGTAATGCCCAGTGTTTCCACCGCCTGTCGTGCGACAACGTCCAAGCATTAAATTGTCCGGTAACATCCAACGTCCACTTAGGCGCGAGTCCTACCTCAAGCCCCAGGTTAGGGCTGAGCACAGCATCGGCAAGCAGGTTGGTTTTTACTGCTACATTTTGTCCCCGGACAGATTGAAATACGCCGGCAATGACGATTGTTAGAAGTAAAATAATTCGTTTCATTATTCTTTATCCTTTAGTCTTCATTTTCTGTAAATCATTTTTGCTTCCTCTTTTTCCCCGACAGATTCGGGGCTGTTTGGAAAAGATGGAAAGTACATCTCTTCCCAAGAGATGGAATGCAATTGCAAAAGGTAGGGAATCCATCTCTTCCCAAGAGATGGAACTAGACTGCAAAAGTAGAGCGTGTTATGGATATATCCAAGCATTTTCTGCATTTTTTTTTGATTATTTTGTTCAATAACGGCTTTTTGCGGGAGTATAATCAACTTTTTTGAAAAAAATGCAAATAAAATCGGTTGGAGAAGATGCGGTAACTATGTGAAAAAACAAAGAAAAACAGGCCTATAAAATCATGTGAGGCAGAAAAACCTTGTTACTATTTTTTTTATTGTATTCATTTCGCTTTGCCTACCATATAATGGCATTGTTTTGTAATATTCTATTCTGTTTTTTTATTGTTGCAGAAGTGTCGTTTTTATGCCGATAAAGTATCAATTTAATACCTAATGGGATGCTATTTAAATCTCTATGAAACATTTGGTAAATTCGATCCATCTCTTGGGAAGAGATGGATCGAATATGTCTCTGATAATGTAAGTTAATTTTGAGTTTCGCAAGCTCTGTTTTTCCGGTCGGATGTCCTGTTTTCGTTTTCTCCTCTCTTTGTTTTGCTTTTTGCATGTCGCTGTTTTCAGTTGTACGACACCCGGATGTCGTTATGCTTAACACCCGGGTGTCGTCATACCTAAAACGGCACTTTGTCCGATCGGAAGTGCCAAACTGGTTTACCGGAAGCAGCGGTGGTGAGCTTGATGTCCCCTCACCGGCGCAGAGTGGACTTAGGCTATGTTATCTGATCTTCTCTCTGATTTTAGCCAGGTATTTCTTCATGCCGTCCGCATCCTTGTTTTCGATGATTTCGAGCAGATTCTTCAGTTCAGTGCGTATATTGGCCACTTGCGAGGGGGTGCGGGGATTGAACAGGATTTCCTGAAGCAGGAAATCGTCTTCGTTCAGCAAGCCTTGGGCAATCGCCATGTGCTTTTTGAAGGTGGTTCCCGGCGCTTCTTGGTGCTTCATGACCGCTGCGAAGACAAAGGTCGATACGAACGGGATGGAGAGGGAGTAGGCCACCGTTTCGTCGTGCTCGTCGAAAGTATATTCGAAGATGTTCAGTTTCAGGGTCTGGTAGAGATCTTTGAAGAAGATTTTTCCCAAGTGGTCGCCTTCGCTGATGATGATGGCATTCTCCGTGTTCAGGTGATTGAGGC
>NZ_JAICZW010000106.1 GCF_029057325.1 Bacteroides sp.
TCCTACAGCTAAAAGACAAACGGCCCATACTTTTACTGCATTCTTTTTCATAGTAAAACTATTAGTTTAATGATTTATCTGACAAAGATAATGAGAATCCTCGTATTATCCGTATTACGATATAAAAAGGATATCAAAAGTGACAAAACAAAAAACTCCGGCAAGGCCTTATGCCCTACCGGAGTTCTTACTATTTTGCTCAACGAAATAAATTATCCGCCGAAGTTATCGTACATAATGGAGCTTTCCTCTACGCCGAGGTCGGTAAGCATAGCTACCACAGCCTTCGACATCGGGCCAGGACCACACATGTAGTATTCGATGTCTTCCGGAGCCTCGTGGTCTTTCAGGTAAGTGTTCAACATCACCTGGTGAACGAAGCCTGCGGTGTACTTCACGCCGGCTGCATCGGCTGCAGGGTCCGGACGGTCCAGCGCCAGATGGAAGTGGAAGTTGGGGTACTCCTTCTCGATGCCGAGGAAGTCGTCCAGATAGAACACCTCGTTCAGCGCACGGGCACCGTAGAAGTAGTGCATTTCGCGGTCTGTCGTATGCAACGTCTTCGTCATGTGCATAATCTGCGCACGCAACGGAGCCATACCGGCACCACCACCTACCCAAATCATCTCCTTCTTGGAGTCGAAGTGCGGGTGGAAATCACCGTAAGGACCACTCATAGTCACCTTGTCACCCGGTTTCAGCGTGAAGATGTAAGAAGAGGCGATACCCGGATTTACATCCATGAAGCCGCTGCGATCTGCCTTGAAGGGCGGAGTGGCGATACGAACCGTCAGCATGAACACGTCGCCTTCGGCAGGATAGTTTGCCATGGAGTAGGCGCGAATGGTAGGTTCGGGGTTCACGCACTTCAGCGGGAAGAGGCCGAACTTCTGCCATGCGGGCAGATATTCGTCGCCAATCAGGCTCTTGTCGATGTCCTTGTCATAGTCCATGGAGAATGCAGGAATCTTGATCTGGGCGTAAGAACCCGGCAAGAAATCCATGTGAGCGCCCTTCGGCAACTGCACCTTGAACTCCTTGATGAAGGTGGCAACGTTCTGGTTGCTGATAACCGTACATTCGTACTCCTTCACACCCATCACTGATTCGGGCACCTTGATACCCAAATCGCCCTTCACCTTGCACTGGCAAGCCAGACGCCAATTGTCTTTGATCTGCTTACGGGTGAAATGTCCCTTTTCAGAGTCCAAAATCTCACCGCCACCTTCGGGAACCTGGCACTTGCATTGTCCGCAAGAGCCCTTTCCACCACAGGCAGAGGAGAGGTAGATGCCATTTTCGGACAATGTGCTCAGCAAGCTGCCGCCCTGTCCTACGGAAATGGTATCTTTACCATTAATGGTAATGTTTACGTTGCCCGACGGTACCAAGAACTTCTTAGCCACCAGCAGGACTACTACAAGCAGGAGAACAACCGTGAGGAATACTCCGATACTTGCCAATATCATATTCATATCCATAGTTATTATTCCTTTCTTTTAGATGTTCAAACCAGAGAAACACATAAATGCCATTGCCATCAAGCCTACGGTGATAAACGTGATGCCCAGACCTTTCAAAGGAGCGGGAACGTCAGAGTAAGCCATTTTCTCACGGATAGCAGCCAGACCCACGATAGCCAGCAACCAACCGATACCGGAACCCAAAGCATAAGAGATAGCATCAGCGATGCCACCGATGAATTTCGGGTCGCTCTCGCCCAGCGTAATGCGCTGCTGCATGAAGAGCGAAGCACCCATGATGGCACAGTTTACGGCAATCAGCGGCAAGAAGATGCCCAGTGAAGCGTACAGCGAAGGACTGAAACGCTCTACAATCATTTCCACCAACTGAACGATGGCCGCAATCACGGCAATGAAAAGAATAAAACTCAGGAAGCTGAGGTCAACGCCTTCAATGATAGCGTTGGCAGCCAGCACCTTGGTCTGCAACAAATAGTTGACCGGAAGCGTAACCACCAACACGAAAGTTACGGCGATACCCAGTCCTACGGCAGTCTTCACATTCTTCGACACGGCAAGGTAGGAACACATACCGAGGAAGAAAGCAAATATCATGTTGTCCACAAAGATGGAGCGGACGAATAAACTTAATAAATGTTCCATGTTTTATTAATTTATGATTTATGATTCATGATTTATCAGCACTCCGTAATGTACCGAAGGAAGTAAATCCGGAATCACAATTCGCATCATTTTTCTTGCAATTCTTTGTGACGGGCACGCTGGTACCAAATGATACAAGCGCAGATAATCAATGCCATAGGCGGCATCAACATCAGACCGTTGTTCACATAGCCAAGGTCCTTCAGCCAGTCGTGATTCAGGATATTGAAACCGAGCAGCGTTCCCGAACCCAAAAGTTCGCGGAAGAAAGCCACGATTATCAAAATTTTAGCATAACCCAAACCGTTGCCCACACCGTCGAGGAACGATTCCCAAGGACCGTTCTGCATGGCAAATGCTTCCAAGCGACCCATCAGGATACAGTTTGTGATAATCAGACCTACATAGACGGAGAGCTGCACACTAACATCGTATGCAAACGCCTTCAGCACCTCACTAACAATGGTTACCAAAGCGGCCACCACCACCAACTGCACAATGATACGGATACGGTTGGGAATAGTCTTGCGCAACAAGGAAATCACCACATTGGCAAATGCCGTAATCACCGTTACCGAAAGACCCATCACGATGGCAGGCTCCAACTTGGCCGTAACAGCCAAAGCGGAACAAATACCCAATACCTGCACGGTAACAGGGTTGTTCATACCCAGCGGAGTAGAGAATACTTCTTTATTCTTCTTTGAAAATAGTTGTCCCATATTCTTATTCCTCCTCATTATTATTAGTTAAAAAGTTCTTGTAGTTGCTCAGACAAGCCTTCAGCATGGCATCCACACCGGTAGAAGTGATAGTACCACCGGAAATACCGTCCACCTGACAATCGGGGTTCTCCACCTTGCCGTTCTTCACAACACTAAGGACAACCTCACCGTTAGCCAATGTTTTCTTGCCGGGGAACTCACCTTGGAAGTGTGCACTTGCAATTTCGGCACCCAAACCCGGAGTCTCGCTGGCATGAGAGAAGTAAACACCGTAAACGGTATCTTTGTCACTGTTCAGCGCCACATATCCCCAGATGGCACCCCAAAGACCGGCACCATAAACGGGGAACACATATTTTTTCTCGCCGTCAACCTCTGCTACAAACACGTGCAGACGGTTGTTCTCTTTGGCTTCCCTCTCATAAGCGGTAGCAAACGCACCGGTATTCTCTGTCAGCGTACCATCGGCGTTCATCAGCATATCGCCCTTTACATATTTATTATATTCTGCTTCGGCATCCTTCACATCTTTGATGTTGAGGGCAGCAAGAATTTGCTTCTTCGTGTCAAGTTCCACGTTCTTGTTCTGCGTCTCGCGCAGCGAAGAGCTTACGAATGCCAGCAGGAATGCAACGATAACAACCATTACCGCAGCATAAATGATAGTATAACTATTACTATTGGTATTCATCTTGTTTAATTTTGAATTTTGAATTTTGAATTTTGAATTATCAACCTTGAACCATGGCTTTGAAATCCGGACAAAATTCATAATTCGTCATTCATCATCCATAAATTATTTAACTGCGCGTTTTTCGCGACGGCTGATATTGTTCTGTACCACACAGTAGTCAATCAGCGGAGCGAAGATATTCATCAGCAGGATGGCAAGCATCATACCTTCGGGATAACCGGGATTCAGCACACGGATGATGATGGCCATTGCACCAATCAGGAATCCGAAGATGTACTTACCAGTCTCCGTACGTGCCGATGTAACGGGGTCGGTAGCCATGAATACGGCACCGAAGCAGAAACCGCCCAACACGAGGTGTTCGTACCAAGGCATCTGAGCCATAGCCGTATCAGGACCGATGGCATTGAACACGAAGGCCATGAAGGCACCACCTACAAATACAGAGAACATGGTCTTCCAGCTTGCAATGCCCGTCCACAACAGCAGAATGGCACCCAAAGCGATGGCAATCACACTGGTTTCACCGATAGAACCCGGGATGAGGCCGCAAACCATGTCGCACAACGAATAGGGCATCTCTACCGCCTGTCCTGCCGGAGTAGTGGCGGCAATACCCAGCGGAGTAGCTACCGTCAAACCGTCAACCGTCTGACCCAGACCGAAGATGCTGTCGCCCGATACCCAAACGGCATCACCGGACATCTTCGTAGGATAGGCGAAGAACAGGAACGCACGGGTAATCAAAGCCACGTTGAACACATTCATACCAGTACCGCCGAATACCTCCTTTGCAAAAATTACAGAGAACGCAGTGGCAATGGCAAGAAGCCACAGCGGGCAATCTACCGGCACAATCATCGGAATCAGGATACCGGAAACCAAGAAACCTTCATGAATCTCTTCGTTCTTCCATTGAGCTACTGCGAACTCAATACCCAGACCGACCACGTATGAAACAATGATTTTAGGCAATACAGCCAAGAAACCGTAAGCAAACATTTCAATGAAGCTGCCGGCAGCACCGGTAGCGTGGAAATGTTGGTAACCTACGTTATACATACCGAACAACAGCGCCGGTATCAACGCAATAACCACTATCGACATGATACGTTTGCTGTCGATAGAGTCGTGAATATGCGTTCCCGATTTCGAAGTGGCGTTGGGCACAAACAAGAATGTTTCGAAGCCGTCGAACACCGAACGAAATGCGTGGAGTTTGCCGCCCTCTTCAAAGTTCGGCTTTATCTTGTCGAGATAATTTCTTAACGCTTTCATTTATTAAATTGATGATTGAGAATTGAAAATTGAGAAATAGGCTGCGCCATGTCCGGACATCCCAATCGCAATGTTTCAACTGTCATTTTTTAATTTTTAGTTTTTAATTTTCAATTCAGCTTATGCCATTTCCGCACGGAGCATATCAAGTCCCGCACGCACGATGCGTTGTACCTCTACCTTAGAAGAACATACAAACTCGCAAAGCGCAAAGTCTTCGGGAGCGACTTCATAAATTCCCAAAGCTTCCATACGGTCGATATCGCCTGCAATGATAGCCTTTACCAAGTATTCGGGATAGATATCCATCGGGAACACACGGTCATATTCATTGGACATGATCATGTGACGCTCACCACCCTTGATACGGGCATCGATTACATACTCCTTCTTGCCCATCAACCAACTGAAATAAGAGCGGTTGACACTGAACTGATTGAAGCGTGGCATGATCCATCCCAACATTTCGTGGGTTTCATCTCCTTCGGGAATAACCGTCAGCTGGCTGTCAAAAGCACCGAGATAACCATTCGGAGACACTTTCTTGCCTGTCAGCACGTTACCACTGATATAGCGAAGATCTTTGTCGGCAGCCACGTTTCCTTTGAACACATTGGTCAGCAAGGCGCCTACCTTCAACTTGCAGTAAGCAGGTTTCAACACTTCGGAACCGGTTACGGCCACCGTACGGGTCAAATCTACGCGACCGGTATTCATCAAACGGCCGATGAAGATAACTGCTTCAGGAGCAATCGTCCACACTGTCTCGCCTTTCACGATGGGAGAAACGTGGTTGATTTGCACACCCACATTACCTGCCGGGTGAGGTCCGTCGAAAGTGGTAATGACAACATTCTTAGCTTGTACAAGTGCGGAAGCCGTCTGCTTCACACTGATACCCAGATACGTCTTCGCCATCTTCGCCAAAGCGTCAAGTCCGGTTTGGAAGTTTGCCTCCTCTCCTTTCAAGACAAATTCAAAATCGGGAGCCAGCGGATTGCTGTCGAAAGCAGAAACGAAGATAGCTTTCGGAGTCACTGTCGGATCAGCGATTACGTCATACGGACGTTGACGAATGAAAGCGAACATACCGGCTTTCAGCAATGCTTCCTTCACTTGTCCACCGTCCATCTTGGCAGGATCCATCTTGCCAAATTCCTCGTAATCTTGCTCAGTGGCAGCTTCTACAACGATGTTCAGCACCTTACGGCGTGCACCACGCTCCACGCTTGTCACTACGCCACTAACGGGCGAAACAAAATTCAATTCAGGATGATTCTTGTCAATAAACAAGGGTCTCCCGGCCATCACATATTCCTGTTCTTTGACTACCACTTTCGGAGTAATGCCTGTAAAATCATCAGGAACCAACGAATAGAATCCCGGTTCTTTAACGGACATAAACTCCTGGACAGCAGCACCTTTCAGGTTAATGTTAAGGCCTTTGCGTAATTTAATTACATTTGCCATGCGTTTATTTAAAATAATGGTTTCATTAATTTGCTGCAAAAATAACAAAAAAGAACGTGAACAAAGAGAAAAAAGAAAGGAATTACGGATAAACTTCCGCAATTCCTTTCGTTAACGGGCACGAAGAGATTTATGATTTCTGATTTATGATTTATAACTTTAGCCTGACAGCGCATTTAAACCGCATGGCAAATCATAAATCTAAATCATAAATTTGAAATCATAAATCTGAAATTCAAATGCTTATTCCTCCTCCGCAAACATGGGATCCCATGCAGGGAGGCGAACCGGTTTTTGTTTAAATATTTCCATCACATTGGCAGGTACATATTTGGTCTCTACCACCAAACGGAACATATATTCATTGAACCATTCATCAGTCATGATAAGATGTCCCTGATAACCGCTTCCGGCTCCCCAGCTATTCTCGACCATCCATTTTACGGGTTTTCCGTCTTTGTTCAAGTCAACAGCCATCAAAGTCATTGCGTGAGACGATCCACTGGCAAAGGTCTGGATACGTTGCTTCTTATCCATACCGAACGTGGTTCCCATCAACGACTCATAGTCGTAATTTTTCACATCAAGCAATCCACGTCCTGAATCCAGGAATTTACCCACATCACAAGAGAAGTACATCATCGTGCTATCCTTCAAAGAAGCAATCGCCATCTCCTTGATATCTTCTATAGGCAGGTTGACGTATGTCCAGTTCTTACCGTCATAACGGTGACGGTCATAATCTATCTCATAGCATTTGTAGTATTCGCGACTGGGGTCGTTCATCAGCATCACATAGTTGGACAGCAGCTGCTTGTCACCATATTTTTCCAAGAAAGACATCGGAGTGTGATGTTCGGTCTCCACCGGATTACCCTTGGCATCATAGCGCACATAATCGAACTCTGTAGGAGGAACCCCAAGATTCAGCACCAGCATGCGATAAACGGTTCCAAGCATCGCTGTCTTTTCTTTCTCCAAAACGGCAGGCTTGGCACCTTCCGCAATCATGTCACGCAATTGCAAGCCATACTCTTTCAGTTTCAAAGAAATCAGACTCGCCATGCGGGAAGTGTTCTCACTGCTGTTTGTTTCAGGCATTGCCTCTTTGGGAACCAATCCATACTTTGACACAACATCAGCAACACCGGTGAACGTACCTCCATCACTCAACGGATGCTGAAAGAGCCATTCCACCGTCTTGTCATCCATAGGACTTTTGCCGGTATCGATGACACCCTGCAAAAAGAGATTCGCCTTCTCCAATTGATCCCAGAAGAAAGGATACACCTGCGAGAATTGGAAAGAGCCCAAATCATATTTGGCAATCGCTTTGGAACGCATCACGTTCAACCCCGTAAACAGCCAGCAACGACCGGACGACTTCTGGTCAGTAATCCCCTTGGAGTTGACCTTAATAGAGAAATGGGTATCCATTCCCTTCATATTCTCCTGGTTCAGCGACAACTTACGGATATCATTGTTGCTTATAGCATTACGAAGCGCCTTATCGGCTGCCGTACCTTGATAACTCTGCTTGATTTGCTTCAGCATATCAGCATTGATACCGCCTTTTCCATCTTGTGCCTGCAACGAAAAGAGTGCGGCACCAACCACAATTACGGATAAAAATCGTTTCTTCATTTTTTTAACTGTATGTTTTTTAGTTATTGATTTGATTGCCACGCAAAGATAGTCTCTTTTTTTGATTATTTTAGTGCCGTCTTTAGATTTATTATCCATCCAAAAGAAAACTATTCCGAATATATTAGTTTCCTTTGCACTCACATTTCGCAAAATATGAAAAGATACATAGTTGGTTTAATTACGTCCGCATTGTTTGCCACAACCCTTGCCGCACAAGAAACGCAAACAAATGTCATAACAAATGACAGCACTCCCACGCTCACTAAAAAGGAGCTACATAAACAAAAAGTAGCACGCCGAAACCTGCATTACAACATTTTGGGCGGACCCAGCTATACACCCGACTTCGGAGCCGTATTGGGAGGAAGCGCCCTGATGACCTTCCGCATGAACCCCGGCGACACCACACAACTGCGCTCCGTTGTGCCCGTGGCCATCGCCTTTATGTTCAATGGCGGCATTAACCTTTTTTCCAAGCCGCAACTTTTCTTCAAAGGCGACCGTTTCCGTATCTTCGGAAAATTCAGCTATAAGAATACAGAAGAAAATTTCTACGGCATCGGCTACAGCACCAACAAAGACTATATACGAAGCGACAGCACCAGCAAGTATAAATATAGCGGCATACAAATCAATCCTTGGTTCCTGTTCCGGTTAGGCAACAGCAATATTTTCGCCGGTCCGCAAATCGACATCAATTACGACCACCTGACAGAGCCCGGAAAGTTTCTGGCAGACGAGCCCTCGTACAAAAAGGCGGGCGGTACAGCCCACGGCTACAACAACTTCAATTCCGGTGTCGGTTTTCTGCTTACTTACGACAGCCGCGACCTCCCCGCCAATGCCTATCGCGGCACGTACTTGGACTTCCGCGGCATGATGTATGCCAAGTTCATCGGCAGCGACCAGACCTTCTATCGGTTGGAAATAGATTACCGGCAATACAAATCGGTCGGCAACCGCAAAGTGTTTGCCTGGACTGCTCAAACCAGAAACGTATTCGGCGACATACCCTTGACGCAATACTCCCTGACCGGCACCCCCTTCGACCTTCGCGGTTACTATATGGGGCAATATCGAGACAAGTCTTCACACGTGATTCTGGCTGAATACCGGCAGATGTTCAACACAGATCGTAGCACATGGATAAAACGGGCCATCCACCATCTGGGCTTTGTGGCATGGACCGGCTGCGGCTTTATGGGTCCCACTCCCGGCAAAATAGAAGGCGTATTGCCCAACTATGGCGTAGGAATACGCATCGAAGTACAGCCACGCATGAACGTCCGTTTGGATTTAGGGAAAAATACAGTGAACAACAATACATTGTTCTACTTCAACATGACGGAGGCATTCTGAACACCGGACAAACAAACATGTGAAAGCGCTTGAAACACTCTTTTGGCATCTAAAAAACAAGATACTTTCCATCCCCTACTACATTCCTTTTCATGAACATCCATGTTATGGGGATTCAACTACCTGCGCAAGTGCAAAGGCAACGCAAACGGTGAACAGCCTGCGTCCTTGCGCCGCATGGTTGTTCACCGTCCATCGTTTATCCTTGGTCAGTCTCTACGCAAAGACATCACTTCTTTCAATATAAGCTATCGCTTCGCCCTTGTTGACCACATCGCCCTGCTTGGCACAGACTTCCACCACACGTCCGGCGAATCCGGTCTTTATCTTCTCATATTCTCCCCACGGCGTGGATATATAGCAGAACACCTCATCGGCTTGATAGCCACGACCGATGAACGGAGCGGAAGATGGTCCTTCGACAGAAACTTCCCACAACACCTGTCCCTTTGAAGGGGCAATTACAGGGTCGGCCTTGGTGCGCTTCAGCCTCTTGATTTCCTCTTCCGAGAATCCGCTCTTTGCCATCGCCGCGTCCTTGGCACGCTGCAAGTCGTCTTCAAAACGCTTTTTGGCGACACCCGACTTATAATCGCGATACTGGCGGTCGTGCATAGCCAATTCGAAGAGTTCTTCATCATCGTCTCCATACGCCCAGCCATTCTCGTCCATCTCCTTCCGATACTCATCCAACGCATCCGGATAGTTCGACTGCGGGTCGGTGTCAACAAACTCATACCCCTTGGATTTGGCAAGTTCCACGATTTCGGGAGCCAGCACACCTGGAAGACGGCCGCTCTTGCCCAAAATCATATTCCATGTATGGCTGTCAATCATCGTCCAGCGTTCCTCTCCCTTCACGCGCTGCATCACGTTCATCAGCGCCACGTTCTTCACGTATTGGCTGAAAGGAGTCACCAAAGGAGGATAGCCCAGCTTAGGCCATACATACTCCACTTCGTCAAACAGCATCACAAGCAGGTCGTCTATGTTGAGTTCCGGTTCGTTCTTGCTTCTCAATATCATATTGATGCCGGCATGCACACCCTTCAGGTCCGCCATCATCGAGCCCATCATGCCGCCGGGCAAACCGCATTTCAACAGCAGCGATGACGTATGCTTATTGGTAGCGTCCATGAAATAGCCCAAAAAGTCGTCGATGAACTCCTGCGTCATGGCACGGGCCTTCATATACGCCTTCATGTTGATTTCGGGCACCCGGAAACCCTTGTCCTTCAGCATCGCCTGCACGGAAATGACATCCGGATGCACCTTGCCCCACGACATGGGCTCCATCGCCACGTCGATGATGTCGGCACCATTCTCGCAAACCTCCAGAATAGATGCCATGGAGAGTCCGGGACCGCTATGGCCATGATATTGTATCAGCACTTCGGGATGCTTCTCCTTGATAGTCTTTACCAGCTCTCCCAACATGCCCGGACGGCCGATGCCCGCCATATCCTTCAGACAGATTTCCGGTGCTCCGGCTTCAATCATCCGGTCGGCAATACCGGCATAGTATTCCACCGTGTGGACAGGAGAATAAGTGATGCAAAGCGTAGCCTGCGGTATCATGCCCGCCTCCAGCGCATACTTGATGGAAGGAATGATATTCCGGATTTCATTCAGCCCACAGAAAATGCGGGTAATATCCACCCCTTGCGCATGTTTCACCTTATACATCAGGCGACGCACATCTGCCGGAACAGGATACATGCGCAGCCCGTTCAGCCCACGGTCGAGCATGTGCGTCTGAATGCCCGCCTCATTGAAAGGTTTCGTAAAGGCACGCACCGCCTTATTGGGGTTTTCGCCATACAAAAGATTTACCTGCTCAAAAGCGCCTCCGTTGGTTTCAACCCGTGCAAAACAGCCCATTTCAACAATCAATGGAGCGATACGTACCAACTGATCTACCCGGGGTTGGTATTTTCCGGAAGATTGCCACATGTCTCGGTAAACAAGACTGAACTTAATTTCCTTTTTCATTTTGTCAACAATAAGTAGGTTTTTCATTTCGGTTAACTGAATATAACACAAATATAGAGGATTTTTCCGACATATTGCCAACATTATGACAGAAATATTCAGGCTGATTATATGTTATATATCATTATCCGCTTGTGTTCTTCTCCTTCGAAAGCATTAAAGAAGGTAAACACAATGCTTCGGCAACTGCATACATGCACAAGCGCATCGGCTTTGCCCCCTAAGCCGCAGGCCGGTTGATAGCTCCTCTAAAAGAAGTCGAAAATCATAAATATTTACACTCAGTTCTTTACTCCCGAAAATTCCTCCCCACTCCGCTCTTCCGGTCCGCGTCTTGTCAGGCCTTTTTCCGCTCCGTAGTTTCTTCGGTGTTTCTTCGGACGTTCTTCGGACGTTCTTCGGTCCTAGGGAGTGGAGTTTGTCCGAAGAACGTCCGAAGCCGAATAGGCCCTGATAGGGGTCGGTCAGGAAGCAGACAGGGAAAACGGGGAAGAAACGGGAAAAGGAGATTTTTTCACCGAAACGTGCCGGACGCAAAAAGAGGACAGAAAAATAATTTACATGCAAGAAGATATCCGGTACGCCGCCACGGCTCCATTTAAAACCGGTCCTCACTTTTCGGACAAAGAATCGAGCGG
>NZ_JAICZW010000107.1 GCF_029057325.1 Bacteroides sp.
CTTATGTAAAGAGAGTGATTTAAATTGAATAAGCAAGATGCTTGCTTTTCCGTTGAAATGATAGATACGGAAACTAAGTTATTGGTTAGTCAAATATCTGAGAACTTTAAATTTAAAAAACCTAAGGAATAAGTATACATTAATGAAAATTGTTAACTACTTTAAATTGTATGTATTGCTACCTGTGTTCGTATTGGTAGCCTGTACTTCTGATAATACTCATAAACAGAATGGTGATACTATTCTTGTACCCGTTAATCTGACTTCTCCACAAAAGGAGTCTCCTCTCTCTTCTTTTATAGATAGTGTAACCACATTTCGGTTGACATTGCCCGATAGTCTGTTCTTCGGAACTATTTCACGCATATTCTTTGATAGTGACAACATTTATGCGGCAGATTCCAAACAACATATTGTATTCCGATTCAATCGAGCCGGTTGTTTTCTCAACACCATCGGACAGAAAGGTAATGGTCCTGGAGAATATGCGGAAGTGTCATCCTGCTTCTTAGGAAAAGATTGCCTTTTTGTGGATGATTTGACCACACGCCGAATTTTCTGCTATAAGCCCGATGGTACATTTGTACGGAGTATATCTTTCCCTTTCAATGTGATTTATGATGACATTGTGGCTCTTTCAGATAATAATTTCCTTTGTTATGAATTGTTTTGTTCGACAGAAAACCATGAAAGGGGGCTTTGGATTATGAACGACAAAGGTGAGAAGACGGAATTTGTCTTGAAAGAAACTGAAGTATATCCTTATAGTTCAAGTATGTTTACTCGATTGGCTACGGATTCGGAAGGAGTAGTTCATGCCTTTAATCCCTCCAGCGGAGATTTTTATACATACAATCCTTTTAAAAAAGAACTTAAGAATACTTTTCGGCTAAAACCCGATGTGAAATTGAAATCACAATTCAAAGGATATAGGACAACATTGGACATCAAGGAGGAAATGGCTGGCTGTGATATGGTAATTGAATCCGACCACTACATATATACCCTTTGGACTATATTCTCCAACAATCCGAGAGGGAGGGCTGCATACGGCTTATATCATAAGCAAACAAGGGAGATGCAGACATTTACACGTCCTATTATTGACCTTCCTGATATGTTCGCAATAGGCCGTTATGTTTCTTCCAATTACCCCAATGCACTGGTTCTTCAGTACCCGGATGAATATCTTGCAGAATATTATCCTGAAGAGTACAAAAAATTAGGAATGAAAGAAAACATGTTACTTGTAAAAGTACTGCACTTTAAATGATGAGACTTTCAAAACCGATTGCAATGTGATGGATGATATGCTGGGACTGAGTGCTAACCTGAACAGTTACATTGATATGGACGATTCATTAAATAAATTAAATCATTTTCCCTCAGAATTGGTGATACAAGATGTTGCCACCTCTTGCGGCTGCACCACCGTATCTTATTCTAAAGAATCGGTACAGCCGGGCAAGGAAACCGCCTTGGAAGTGGCTTATAAAGCCGAACGCCCTGAACACTTTGCCAAGACTATCACCGTATATTACAATGCGGAGCATTCTCCGTTGACATTGAAGATTAGCGGAGATGCAAAATAGTGTGTTATGAAAAAGTATGGATTCTGGATAATTTTGCTGGGACTGACAGCATTCAACTTGTATCTGTTTTTACCCGGATATCTGTTTTCCGAGACCTTAGCAGAACGGAACATCCGTCTGGCAGGAAAGAACGGGAAGCAGTTGGCACAAGTGCTGGAACACTACCGCCGTACGGGCGAAGAACAAAAAGAGCGATGCGCCCGTTTTCTCATCGCATATATGGACCGCCGGGCTGCTATCACTTACGAGGGGATAGGACAGAAGACCAAGATTGTCACTCCCGACTTACTTGCCATTCGGGCGGATTTTCTGATAGAGAACATCGACTTGGCATTTGAAGCATGGAAGAGATATCCTTGGTGCCGTCATCTGACGGAAGATGAGTTCTGTCGGAAACTCTTGCCATATCGCCTGAAAAATGAGAAACTGGAAGGATGGCGGAAGTTCTACTATCACAAATATAAGGAGGTGGCAGACTCGCTGGC
>NZ_JAICZW010000108.1 GCF_029057325.1 Bacteroides sp.
CCTTATACTGCAATACCGTATGAGCACCTGTCGCATTAAAAAAGTCATCAGCCTTATGCAACATGCCATTGGCAGCCAACCTTTGTTTAAACAATTGGAAATTTCTTGGTTCGAGCACACCCGTGTATTTGCGCATCTCATTGAAATTGGGATACATACAGCGTTGTCCCGTTTCATGTGCAATCACAGGAACGTCTATATCCGATGTTGCAGACTTATCCCAATCTGTCGAAGGCTTACCTTCATAAACCGTAATTCCGCCTTTAGCAGTGACATGAGACACATAATACTGGTCGGCTTTCACATGTTTTCTTGCAGTAGAGGCGGAATAAAGACGGCGCTCGTCATAAGACCGGCCCTTTTTAACCAAATCCTCCAATACATCAAAGTCTCCTTCATTCTCATTGCCGTTGCACATCAGGATAAATGATGGATGGTTTCCGTATTCATCCAAAACAGCATACATCTCCTTCTCGAAGAAGTCACATCGCAACGGATATTTTCCAACATCTTTTATCCACATCGGCAACTCTACCTGCAAATACAATCCTAACTTGTCGGCGGCACAGAAAGCGGCTTCAGGCGGACACCATGAATGAAAGCGTACATGATTCATGCCATATTCCCTGACTGTGGTGAATATCTTGAGCCAACTATCCACATCTGTTGCCGGATAACCGGTTTTAGGAAATACCGCACAATCCAAAACACCTCTCAGATGTATATTTCTGCCATTAAGACGAATATGATGCTTCCCCTGCTCCACTTTGCGGAAGCCGAATGAAGTCTGTTCCTGATAAATCCCCTCATCTGAAGATACGCTTACTTCCAAAGTATAGAGATAAGGATTGAATTCATCCCACAAGCTCACATTCCCCTTTACAGGCAAATCACAGCTAATCCGGTTGTTTTTTATCTGCACCTGCCTGCTGATTTTTCCGACACTATTCCCTTCTTTATCTTTCACATCGATACTCAGGTCAACCACCTTATCTGTAGCCTTTATGGTCGTCAGACTGACTGATACAGATTTTTTATCAATATCAGTATCCACGCGCATCTTGCTGAACGCATAGGTCGGAAGCGCCTCCAATTTCAACGCTCCCACCATGCCGTTCCAGTTCGTCTGCGTGTATTCTGTCGTGCCATGATTCCACTGGTCCATGGGGTACTTCAGCCTGTTGTCCACACAGATGGTTATCGTGTGTATCCCCGGAGTCATCTGCTTGGTAACAACGAAACGGTTAGGAGTGGAAAGTCGCTCATCCACACCCGACAATTCTCCATCCACATAGACCGTTGTTTCCCAATGGCACCTTTCCAAAGACAATACTATTTCCTTGTCTTTCCAAGTGTCCGGAATGACCACCTCACGTTGATACCATGCCTGTCCGCAGTACTCGTATTTGCGGGAAAGTCTATCTACATGCGCCACAAAGTTCTGTATGCCCTTCCCTCCTTCGTCTGTCGAACCGGGCAGTTCTATCGTTTCCGTCAACTTACGAAGATACAATTCCGACCCGGGTGTCTTTCCGAACCCCATGGGGTCGAGCTGAAAACGCCAAAGGCCGGACAAATCGATGTTGCTATTTTCCGCATTCGCAAACATTATGCCCTGGCATATTATGCCAAACAAGCATATCAAAAATACTCTTTTCATCTACTATCATTTTTAATTTTCAAAACATACATACCCATATTAGCGGTATGCAACCCATAAAACATCAGCAAAGAAATAACTTCTGCAATTCCCCCTATATTCCCCGGCTTGACAGACACTTGCGTCTGTCGTCTCAAACACTTGTGTCTGTCAGCTTGAACACAAGTGTCTGTCACGCTGAACACAAGTGTCTATCAACGTACTCTTCAGCACCTGATAGTCAATACATTAAAAAGTCCTCAAAAGCAGGTCTGCGAATTAAATCCTCCAACAAATATAGTATTATTTCGATAAATAAGCACCTAATGAAGCCGTATCGAAACAAAGATTAAAAGCACAAGCTACTCACACATCGCCAACAACCTCGCACCTATCTGATGGTTGATATCCAGGCGAACAACTTCCGACAAGAATTTGCGAGCCTGCTTCTTATCGCCAAGTCCAAGATAGCCCAGTCCCATCACAAGGTTGCAGTGAATGAGGTTGCGTACATTCAAATCGTCATCCCAAATCAACAAGTCTGGAAGTGATACGGCGAAATAGTCTATCTTGACTTTGTCAAACAGGTGTTGCTCTCCATGCTTAATCAGCTTGTTGAATCGGCTGCGAGCCTTGTTCTCGTCGCCCAGTTTGCGCCAGGCCAGTCCTTGATAGAATATCTTGTCCGGCTGCTGGTCATTGTAGAAGAACGCAATGGCAGGCTCCGCCGATCCTTTGGTAGCCCGTTCAAAGTATTCTTTGGCAAGTTCGGCTTCACCCATACCTTCGTAAGCACATCCCATCCAATAATGGATGTCGTTTTCTTCGGCCATGGAGAGTTTACCTTCACCTAAGTTCTCCGGATATTTTTCCGTCTCTTTCAGCAACCTTATCGCATCCGCATAACGCTTTTCTTGGAGGGCTATCTTGGCAAGTTCAATGCGGCAGAACACATACTGGCACGTAATCTTGCCTTCGCCTCCCTCCCACGGATGGAACTTACGCCGGTTCATAAGTTCATAAGCTTTCTGATATTCACCAAGTTGATTATAAAGTGTAATGCGCTCTATGCACAAATCATCGCGCTGTTCCACCACTTCCGTATGCGCCTGAAGGAAATCAAGACGACGGCGGTGCGGATAACGCAATTTCTTGTACAACTGGTCTAACTCCATCAGAATGCGGGAGTCGGTCTCATCGAGCTGATATGCCTTCTCAAGTGCGGAAAGGGCTTTTTCAGGGTCGTTCCGCTTGTTGTAATAAGCAAGCGACAAGTTGCGCCATACGGTAGGATATGTAT
>NZ_JAICZW010000109.1 GCF_029057325.1 Bacteroides sp.
TGGTATGTTGGTAAATGATTTGATAGTAATCTGTAAGATTGGGAATATCATAAAAACGGGTGGAGATTATAAAGAATATGTGATTAATAGTTATAAACTTCAGAAAGATTGTTTGAGTAAAAATAACTTTGTTAAAGTTAGTCCTTTCATAGAGAAAATAAACAAGATGATATGTGATGAAATGTCAATAGATGAAATAATATCCACATGCCAAGAACGGATGTTTGATTCATTCGATGTTCATATGCAAAAAAAAGAACTAATAGTGATTACAAAGACCTTACTAAGGTCTAAAGAGCAGGGAATAGAGAATATTCTATTATAAAGCGCATCTTAAAACTTTAACGAAAAAGACGGTTATGACCACCAACGACATAAAAACATTGATTTCTTCCGACGAGTCAAGGACTCTGGAATTGAAGAAGACCACCGGCGAACTGAAAGACGGTATGCACTCGGCATGTGCGTTTCTTAACACTGAGGGCGGATGGCTGATATTCGGCGTAACACCTAATTCCCATAAGATAATCGGACAAGAGGTCACAGACAAGACTCAGCAGGAGATTGCACATGCTTTGGCTGGATTGGAACCTGCGGTGGATGTGCGTCCTGAATATGTTGATGTGCCCGAACATCCGGGAAATAAGGTTATAGCCATACATTTCAGCGGATGGATATGGGGAAGGCTTCCTTATACTTTTCACGGTTGCCCTTATTATAAAGTGGAAAGCACCACAAAAGAAATGCCCCGACAGATGTTTGAGGAACGACTGCGGGCATCGAAGCCACAATTTTATGCATGGGAACAGCAAGAAGCAGAAGGCGTGGATATGACGGATTTGAATGAAGAGCGCATAAGGGGTGCTATAAGACTTGGTGTGGAACGTGGCCGTATGATGGAGTCTGCCATTACAGAACCGTTAGACAAGGTGCTTGGCAAACTTCAGCTTTTGAAAGACGGTAATCCCAACAATGCGGCAGTTATGCTTTTTGGTAACAATATATTCAACTATCCTCAGTTACGGTTACGCATGGCACGTTTCAAGGGGAATGAGAAGATTTCGTTTTTGGATAATTTGAGGGCAGAGGGAAATTTCTTCGATCTGCTGGATGCAGGAATGTCTTTTTTCTTTAAATGGCTTCCGCAAAGTGGAGAGATAAAAGGCTTTGTACGCGAGGAGCATTTGGAGATTCCGGCAGAAGCTCTTCGTGAAGCCCTCGTCAACGCCCTCTGCCACCGTCAATATGAAAAATACAATCTGACGGTAGGCATTGCTATTTATGACAATCGCATAGAGATAGAGAACCCCGGCATACTCAATCCGGAACTAACCGTAGAGAGCATTAAACGACCTCACATATCTTACCCATACAACCCTATCATTGCTGATGTTTTATTCAGAACAACATTTTTAGAGAATTGGGGGTCGGGAACAGGACGTATCATTGACGCTTGCAGGACACAACAAGTGCCAGAACCGCAGTGGAGCATCCATGGAGATTTCATTGTAGTAACTTTTCCCCGTCCCAATGTCCCTCAAAATGTCCCTCAAGATGTCCCTCAAGATGTCCCCCAAAATATGGACCTGGATAGATGGATTGAAAATCAAATTGCCATAAACCCGAAAATAACGACAGAGGAACTGGCTAATCTTTCGGGAAAGACATCAAAGACTATCAAGCGCCATATTGCCAAAATGCCACATATTAAATATGTGGGTAGCGGTTATAGCGGGCATTGGAAAATAACAGACAATAGCGACTCGCAATAATAACCAAAGAACTAAGAGCTATGAACCATGCAGGTTAAACGTTTAAAATAAAAAAGGAAAAGAGATGGAACTATTAGTATATAAAGCCTCCGCAGGCTCCGGAAAAACCTTCACGCTGGCTGTAGAATACATCAAGCACCTGATAATCAATCCGCGCGCCTACCGGCAGATACTTGCCGTGACCTTCACCAACAAGGCGACGACGGAGATGAAAGAGAGAATCCTGCAACAGCTTTACGGCATCTGGCAGGGAGACCCCGCTTCTGAAGCCTACCTGACACAAATCAAGGAAAGGGTGGGAAGAATGAAAAAGGAAGTACCTGGAATGAAAGACGGACTGACGGACGAGGAGATACGCCAACGGGCAGGCATGGCACTGCAATACATGCTGCACGACTACAGCCGCTTCCGCGTGGAGACCATCGACTCCTTCTTCCAGTCCGTGATGCGCAACCTGGCCCGCGAGCTGGAACTAAGCCCCAACCTGAACATCGAACTGAACAACACCGAAGTGCTGAGCGATGCCGTGGACAGCCTCATCGAAAAGCTAACCCCCTCCTCACCCGTACTGGCATGGCTGCTGGAATACATAGACGAACGCATCCGCGACGACAAACGCTGGAACGTATCGAACGAAATCAAAAGTTTCGGACGAAACATCTTCGACGAAAGCTACATGGAGCGCGGCGAACGGTTGCGGCAATGCCTGCGCTCTCCCAATACGCTGAAACTCTATCGGGACGTGCTGAGGGAAATGGAGACCGATGCCCTGGAACAGATGAAGGGATTCTACGACCAGTTCGAAGGGGAACTGGAGGGACAAGCCCTTGTCCCCGACGACCTGAAAGGAGGAGCGAAAGGAATCGGCAGCTACTTCCGCAAGCTGCGCGACGGCAGGCTGTCGGACAAGGATGTGCTGAACGCCACCCTGAAAAACTGCTTGGAAAGCGCCGGCAATTGGGCGGCAAAGACATCCAAACGGAGAAACGACATCATCCGTCTGGCGGAAAACAGCCTGATACCGTTGCTGCGGGATGCCGAAAAACTGCGTTTGCAGAAACTGTCCACCGTCAACAGCTGCCGCCTGTCGTTGCAGCACCTCAACAAGTTGCAACTCTTGAACCACATCGACGAGGAGGTGCGCACCCTGAACCACGAGCACAACCGCTTCCTGCTGTCGGACACCAACGCGCTGCTGCACAACCTGATGCGCGAAGGAGACTCTTCGTTTGTCTTCGAAAAGATTGGCGCCAACATACGAAACGTGATGATTGACGAGTTTCAGGACACCAGCCGCATGCAGTGGGACAACTTCCGCCTGCTGCTGCTCGAAGGACTCTCACAAGGAGCGGACAGCCTGATAGTAGGAGACGTGAAGCAATCCATCTACCGCTGGCGGAACGGGGATTGGGAAATCCTGAACGGCTTAAATGAAGAGCGAAATCACAAAGATTCCTTTCCCATCCGTGTGGAAACGTTGAAGACCAACCGACGGAGCGAGGCACGCATCATCCACTTCAACAACCGGCTCTTCACGGCCGCGGTGGACCACCTCAACACGCTGCATCTGAACGAACTGAAGGAAGAGTGTCTGCCCTTGAAACACGCATACGCCGACGTGACGCAGGAATCGCCCAAAAGCGAAGAACGCGGCTATGTCAAAGCCTCTTTCCTGGAACCGGACGAGGAGCACAACTACACGGAACAAACGCTGATAGCCTTAGGAGACGAGGTGCAAAGGCTGCTGGATGCAGGCGTGCGGCAGAATGACATCACCATCCTGGTGCGCAAGAACAAAAACATCCCCCCGATAGCCGACTACTTCGACCGGGAACTGCACCTGCCCATCGTTTCGGACGAAGCGTTCCGGCTGGATGCCTCACTCGCCCTCTGCATGCTGATGGATGCCCTCCGCTACCTGTCGAACCCCGAAGACCGGATTTCGGAAGCCTCGCTGAAGATGAGTTTACAGGGAGACAAGGAGACAAGGGAACAAGGAGACGAACCACATCCTGACCAACTGCCCGAAGCCTTTACGTCCCGGTTGGAGACATTGCGCCTGATGCCGCTATACGAGTTGCTGGAAGAGCTGTTCGGCCTCTTCCAAATGAACCGCCTTGAGAAGCAGGACGCTTACCTCTTCGCCTTCTTCGATGCCGTGACGGAGTATCTGCAAAACAACTCCTCCGACCTCGACAGCTTCATCCGCTATTGGGAAGAGACGCTGTGCAACAAGACCATCCCCGGCGGAGAGATGGAGGGAATACGCATCCTCTCCATCCACAAGTCCAAAGGACTGGAGTTCCACACCGTCCTCGTCCCGTTCTGCGACTGGAAACTGGAGAATGAGACCAACAACCAGCTGATATGGTGCAGCCCCACCGAAAAGCCTTACAACGCCATCAACCTGGTGCCCGTGAACTACTCGGGCACGATGGCCGATTCGGTCTATCGCTCCGACTATCTGCACGAGCGGCTGCAACTTTGGGTGGACAACCTGAACCTGCTGTACGTGGCATTCACCCGCGCGTCAAAGAACCTCATCCTCTGGAGCAAAGCCGGTCAGCGGGGCACGATGTCGGAACTGCTTGCCAACATCTTGCCGCAAGTGGCGAAGAAGGGCGAAGGCTGTTGGGACGACGAAACGATGGTTTATGAAAGCGGCGAATTGTGCCCCTCAGCACCAATGGCACAAACCTCCACTTCAGGAGAACAAACCTCCACTCCGGAAACCCGAAAGTCACCTTTACCCTCCCCTGTCGTCAACAAGTTGGCACAGAAAGCGGCGAAACTCCCCATCCGTATGGAGAGTATGCTTCACGACATCGCATTCAGGCAATCCAACCGCTCCGCCGACTTCATCGCAGGCGTGGACGAGGCCGAATCCAGCCAACGATTCATCCATCGCGGACGGTTGCTGCACACCCTCTTCTCCGTCATCGAGACAGAAGCCGATATTGACGATGCCGTCAGCCGCCTGGTGTTTGAAGGAGTCATCGGCAGGACCGAAACCGAAGAAGAGATACGCGCATTGACCCGCCGCGCCTTCTCCCTGCCACAAGTGAAGGATTGGTACTCGGGCACCTGGCGGTTGTTCAACGAATGCGACATCATCTGGCAGGAAAACGGAACGCTATGCACCCGCCGTCCCGACCGCGTCATGATGCGCGAAGGGGAAATCGTCGTGGTGGACTTCAAATTCGGAAAGCCCGACAAGAAATACAACAAACAGGTGCAGGGATACATGCAACTGCTTTCCCGCATGGGCTATGCCGCCGAAGACATCCGGGGATACCTGTGGTATGTGGAAGAGGAAAAGATAGAAGAGGTGGCCGGCAAATATTAAGAGAATCCGATTTACGCCTCAATTTTTAACGCTCAATTCATTCAAACGATATGGAAACTTTTCTCCAATTAGTAGCTAAAGACCTTTATGCCAAAATAGGAAACGATTTGTCGCATACCGCCATCGTCTTCCCCAATAAACGTGCAAGATTGTTTTTCAACGAATATTTGGCCGCCGAAACAGACCGTCCGTTGTGGTCGCCCGCCTACGTCAGCATCAGCGAGCTGTTCCGCCAGCTCTCCCCGCTGAAATTGGGAGACCCCATCAGGCTGGTGTGCGAGCTCTACAAGGTGTTCCGGGAAGAGACACACAGCGAAGAGCCCCTCGACGATTTCTACTTTTGGGGCGAACTGCTCATTAGCGACTTCGATGATGTGGACAAGAACCTGGTAGAGGCCGACAGGCTCTTCAACAACCTGCAAGACCTGAAAAACATCATGGATGACCACGATTTCCTCGACAAGGAGCAGGAAGAGGCCATCCGGCAGTTCTTCCACAACTTCTCCATCGAGAAACGCACGGAGCTGAAAAACAAGTTCATCTCCCTTTGGGATAAATTGGGAGACATTTATCGGCACTTTCGCGCCAACCTCGCCGAAGCGGGCATCGCCTACGAAGGCATGATGTATCGCAACGTGATAGAGCAACTGGATACCGACCGCCTGCGCTACGACCGCTATGTGTTCGTCGGCTTCAACGTGCTGAACAAGGTGGAGACCCGCTTCTTCAAGCTACTGCAAGATGCGGGAAAAGCCCTGTTCTATTGGGATTACGATGTGTTCTACACCACCCTTCCCCGCTTGCAGCATCCTCCCTACACCCATGAGGCGGGAGAGTTTATCCTGCGCAACCTGAGCATGTTCCCCAACCAACTTCCCGAAACCGCCTTCGACACATTGCGGAAACCGAAAAAAGTGCGCTATATCTCCGCCCCTACTGAAAATGCGCAGGCACGATTCTTGAATGAAGAACTCCGGTTGAATGAAGAATCAAGAATGAAGAATCAAGAATTGCCATGCGGCGTGACAGCGCAGCCTAATTCAAGATTAAAAGACACTGCCGTCGTCCTCTGCAACGAAGCGTTGCTGCTTCCCGTCCTCCACTCCATTCCGCAGGAAGTGAAGAACGTGAACATCACGATGGGATTTCCGTTGGCACAGACACCGGTATTCAGCTTTATCAATGCCTTGACGGAGATGCAGACCATAGGCTACCATGCCGGAACGGGCAGATATACCTACGAGACCGTGCTTGCCGTACTGAAACATCCCTATACCCGCCGCCTCTCTCCCAAAGCGGAAGCATTGGAAAAGCAACTGACCGTGGACAACCGCTTCTATCCCCTGCCTTCGGAACTGAAGCAGGACGCTTTTCTGGAGCAGGTGTTCACCCCGCAGAATGGCATTGCCGCCCTATGCGGCTACCTCACCGGACTGCTTCGCGAAGTGGCGGTCATCTATCGGCAAGAGGAGGAGGAGTCGGAAGACATTTTCAACCAGCTGTACCGTGAATCATTGTTCAAGAGCTACACCCTCGTCAACCGGCTGCTGAACCTGATTGAGACGGGCGATTTGGCCGACGTGCGGACAGAGACCCTGAAACGGTTGCTGAACCGGCTGCTTACCTCCGCCAACATCCCCTTCCACGGTGAACCTGCCATCGGCATGCAGATAATGGGCGTACTGGAAACAAGAAACCTCGACTTCCGCAACCTCATCATACTCTCGCTCAACGAAGGACAGCTGCCTAAGGCAGGCGGAGAATCGTCCTTCATCCCCTACAACCTGCGGAAAGCCTTTGGCATGACCACCATCGAACACAAAAACGCGGTCTATGCCTACTACTTCTACCGCCTCATACAGCGTGCGGAGCATGTGACCCTGCTCTACAACACCTCTTCCGACGGATTGAACCGCGGAGAGATGTCCCGCTTCATGCTCCAATTCCTGATAGAGTCGCCGCATCCCATCTCCCGCGAATATCTGGAAGCAGGACAATCACCGCAACACAACCGGCATATCGACATTGCAAAGACACCGGAGATGCTGCAACAGATGTATGACGCCTACGACATCCACCGGCATCCCAAAGCCTTCTTCTCTCCTTCGGCACTCAATGCCTATCTGGACTGCCGCCTGCGATTCTATTATCGCTACGTGATGGGATTGAAGGCCCCCGACGAGGTGAGTGCTGAGATAGATTCCGCCCTGTTCGGAACCATCTTCCACTATGCTGCCGAACTGGTATATAAAGACCTGACCGCAAATGGCAAGGAGATACGCAAAGAAGATTTGGAATATCTGCTGAAGAACGAAGTCAAGCTCCAGGACTATGTGGACCGCGCTTTCAAGGAGAAGTTCTTCCACGTACCCTCCACGGAGCAACCGGAGTACAACGGCACGCAGCTCATCCACTCCAAAGTCATCGCCTCCTACCTGCGCCAGCTTCTTCGCAACGACCTACAATATGCTCCTTTCCGGATGGAGGGCATGGAACAAGATGTCAAGGAGGCCATGGAGATAGATACTCCGCAAGGGAAACTCACCCTGCAGATAGGCGGCACCATCGACCGGCTGGACAGCAAAGGAGATACCCTGCGCATTGTGGACTACAAGACGGGCGGCACCCCAAAAACACCCGAAAACATAGAGCAGCTGTTCACCCCTGCCGAAAACCGTCCCAACTACATCTTCCAGACCTTCCTGTATGCAGCCATCATGTGCCGCAAGCAGTCGTTGAAAGTCGCCCCTTCCCTGCTCTACATACACCGTGCAGCCTCCGACAGCTACTCGCCCGTCATCGAAATGGGAGCGCCCCGCCAACCCAAATTGCCGGTCAACAACTTTGCCTTCTTTGAAGATGACTTCCGCGAACGCCTGCACAGCCTCCTACAAGAGATATTCAACCCGGAAGAGACATTCAGCCAAACGGAAGATACAAAGAAATGCGAATACTGCGATTTCAAAAGACTATGTAAGCGGTAGTATAAAAAAAGAAGTTGACAAGAGGACGAGTAAACAAGACTACGAGGTCCTTGTACACTTGTCCCCTTGTCAACTTGTCAACTCGTCAACTCTCCAACGGCAGTGAGAAATAGAACGTGGAGCCTTCTCCTTCTTTGGAAGTAAACCACAACTTGCCGCCATTCTTCACAACGAAATCCTGACACAGCAGCAAGCCCAACCCGGAGCCTTCTTCATTGTTCGTGCCGAATGTGCTGAAATGCGTATCCGTATGCAACAGCTTCTTCTGTCCTTCTTCGTTGATGCCGCATCCGCAGTCCTGCACACTGACAACGGCCTCTCCATCCACTTCCTCCATCTTTACCCATATATCGGAACTCTCTTCGCTGAATTTGATGGCATTGCTCAACAGATTGCGTATAATGGTTTTCATCATATCAACATCTCCGTGGACTATCATCCTGTCCGGTTTTGTAATATGGATTGTAATTTTCTTCAGACCTGCCACCATGCTGAAGATTTGCACCACCCCGTCCATCACTTCCACAAGGTCCACATCCTGATAGACAACATCCAGCTTGCCTATCTGACTCTTCGTCCACTTCAGCAGATTGTCCAGCAACAAGAACACATCCTCTGTCGTCTGGTTAGCCATTGTCAGGAGCTCGTGCATTTCGCTTCCAATCTTTTCAGTCGGCAAGTTCAATATCAGCATGTTCAGCACCATCTTGATGGAACCCATGGGCGAACGCAAATCATGCGCAATCACCGAATAAAGCTTGTCACGTCCTGCTATCGTATGGCGAAGTTCTTCCGTCTGGCGCAAAATCATACGTTTGGCAGCCACCAACGAAATCTGATGACTGACACGGATAATCAGTTCTTCCTTGTTGAACGGTTTGGTGATAAAGTCATTCGCGCCCACCTGAAAACCTTTCACGATATCCGCCGTACTATTCAAAGCCGTCAGAAAAATGATTGGAATTTCAGCGGTCTTCGGATTAGACTTCAATTTCTGAGCAACCTCAAAGCCGCTCATATCGGGCATCATCACATCCAGCAAAATCAAATCAGGATTTGTCGCATCTACTTGCTCCAGCGCCTGCCGACCGTTGCTTGCAGTGGCAATCGCAAACTTTTCATTTGTCAAAAGAACTTTCAACAACAAGACGTTCGACATTACATCGTCAACGATGAGAATCTTGTACTCTGAAGGATTTATTTCCATATTCATCTTTCTATAATTTTTTCCAGTTAACAAATCAATTACACACTGAAATATTTCACAGATTAATCCTCGCCCCTATATTCCTCCATTTTATCGGGAATCGTGAAGTCCTTGTTCGCAAACAAATCCGCCAGTCCGGAAATCTGTTTCAGGCGCAACACCTCGTCACGGTCCATGCCGATATTCTTCATAATCCATTCGTCCGACATCCCCGCCTTGTCCAGCTCCGCAACAATGTGGCACATCAGTTCTATGTTATGCGTACCACGCGCACGGTTATGCCGGATGGTAGAAGCCATGCGGTTGGAAAGTTCCTTGTTGATTACCACCACAGGAAGCAGTCCGTTTTCGCGCTGATAGATTCTTTCGGATGTTTTCAGCACCTGATAGCGGTGATAGCCGTCCACCAAGATATACTGGTCTGCCTCTTTGTCATAATAGCAGACGCACGGCATGGTGAAACCGTCTTCCCAAATGGAAAGCTCCAGCAACCGCATCTCCGGCGGAGCCACTACATTCGGATTGTAATCGTTGGCATGCACCTTCTCCACCGGAATCGCCTTCACGTCATATACCGGGCTCTTTTCTACACTCATAGCATCATATTTTTGAATTGTTCCATAATTTTGTCTCTCTTATACACCTCTTCCTTGTTCAAAGCAAAGCCCATGTACTTGCAGGCGTGATCGTTCTTAAGGATACAGATACACATCCGCTTGTACGTGGGAATCTCGCGGAACTCCGCGATGTCTATGTCGTCCAGGTAGTCCATACGCACCGGCTTCTTGTGCGTCTTGTAGTTGGTGGTGTTCATCACCTCCATGGAGACTCCCGCATCTTTCAGCTTTTGAATGGTTTCCTCCGACAGGCATCCGCCCTTCGTGCGCCAGAACTCTATGCTGACGGTAAGCTTCCTCAGATAGTTTCTCCGGGTCTCTTCCGGCAGCGTGGAAAGCAGAAATTGCATGAAGCTTTTCCACGTATAGCCTTCGGGCAGACGGATACTTTGCCAACCCATGGCACGTGTTCCCCCGTAAATGCCGGTAAAGTTCACTCCGTTGACCCGTCCTATCATTTTTCCCCACGTATTGGGGTCGATGGCGCGATATAGCTTCAAGCTCTCCTGCGCCTCGCACAAAAAGGGACTCGCCACCCGCTGACGCTCGATGTTTACTCCTGCCTTGTAGTACAAATCATACAAACGGTTATAGTCGAAATTGAATTTCCCGTTGGCCGTCCACACGTCCGTGGTCCTCCAGTCATAAATGGGATAGGCATTATAGATGTCATTGCCTATTTTGGAAGTCCAGCGGTAGTTGTGATACATCTGGTATTTACGGTTCAAGTGGATGCAACGCCACCGGTTGAAGCTCTCCTGCGTGCGTATGCCTATCATGAAGCAGGAACGCACCGCATTCTTCTTCCGGTGCAGCCATTGGGCGAAATGCATCTGGAACTCATAGTCCCACATCTTTTCGGTGTAGAAAGAGAACGCCTCTTTCGTCAGGCTTTCCTCCGGCATCTTCCTCACCCAAAGGTGTTTCAAGTCGTCCTGCCACGGACGCCAGTAGCTCTGGTACATCGACGTGCAGGTGGGCACCCGAAAAGGCACACACACCCGATATACCTCCAATATATCCTTGTTCGCCTCCAATATCCTGTCCACGTAGTCGATGGTCACGCCATATTGCACCTCATAGTCCATGTGGAACACACACAACTTACGTTTCAGCTGATTCCGACGGATATAGTCCATGCACAAGTTCAACAACACCCCGCTGTCCTTGCCTCCCGAAAAAGAGACACAAACCGTATCAAACTCCCTGAAGATGACGGCCAGGCGTTCTTGCGCCAGTTCATACACATTTTTGAGTGCCGCCATAATCAGTCCTGTTTCTTCATCCGCACATAGCGGGTCCACGCCTTCTCTTCCACAAATCCCAATTCGTCGAAAAGTTCCTTATCCTCCCGGAAAGCGACAGCGGCCAGCACCTTCTCTTCGCCTACCGTTTCCACCACCTTCTCCAACAGCAGTTTCAGCGTGTCCGCATCCTTGTCCTTTATGTAGTAGTTGTTGATGATGGACTCGCTTTTCCTATGCTCTACCGGTACAAATCCCATCACGTGTTTCTTCTCCACGGCGATGAACCATTCATACCGTTCCGAAGTGCGGAAAGGAAAGTTATAGTTCTGTTTCAGCACTTCAGGATTCATCACCAACGGAGCAACCCATCCGTACAACTTTTTATCCGTGCCATGCAATTGTATTATTTCTATCATAGCTGTTCATCCTATTTTTGTTCCTGTCTCTATGTTATTTTCCTAAATTAGCGACAAATGTAAGATTCTTTAGCGAGATATGTACCTAAAAATCCTTAAAATACACAGCACTTAAAAAGAGAATGTTTTTTGACTCTGTTGCCCGACTGACCAATCGGCCCATTGCCGATGGGAGGAGATAGGGACGGTGAAACAGACGGCCTTTTTTTGGATGTAAAATATTTTCAGGCCCCTTTTCGCAGACGGCAACGCAGGGTGCGACAACAGCCTTTCTTTTTCCCGCTCCCTGCTTTTCCTATCTGCTCCCTGTCCGAGCCCTATCAGGGCCTATTCGGCTTCGGACGTTCTTCGGACAAACTCCACTCCCTAGGACCGAAGAATGTCCGAAGAACGTCCGAAGAAACACCGAAGGAAGTACGGAGCAGACAAGGCGCGGAAAAGGCGGAGACAATAAAAACAGAAAGTGACGGAATTTCCGGGAAGAGTATATATTGTGTAAACAATTATAACTTCCGGCTTCCGCCACTTCCGTTTCAAGGGAGTGTCTGCCCTTAATTCATTATCTTCACGCCGACGAAGAAGGTGCGGGGCTGTGTGGGGCCATAGAAATAGCCGGCATCCCGAAACTCGCCCTTATCCAGGTCTTTCTGAAAACTATTGAAGATGTTCTGCACACCCGTGTTCAGCTGAAGCTTGATGTGGTCGTGAAGGACAAACATATAGTTCAGCTTCAGGTTTAAGTCGAAGAATCGGGGTGTATGTTCCATGCGGTCCGAAGTGATGTTGCAGAACGCGTCTTCAGGCACATCCACAGGAGCATAGTGAGGCACAATCATCTTACCGGTATAAGTGCCCGACAGGGAGAAATCGAAGCTCTTCAGTGGAGCCGACGAGAAGGTGAAGTAGCCGTAATAGTCCGGCGTACGGGGCATGCGCTTGGTGGTGAGCGGCTCTCCATCCACTTCCGTCCAGGCTTCCGCGCATCTATATCGGCTGCGCTGCGCCGTAAAGCCCAACTGGAACTGAGCCTCCTTGCCATGGGCGATTTTAGCGTCCAGATTGGCGCCATACACACGTGCTCCGTTGCCGTTGCGACGTTCCTTGATGACATCGCCTGCCTCATTCTTGCCGATATCTTCCAGAATAAAGACATGACGCAAATCGGTGTAGAAGCCTTCAAGCAGGATATTGGCCTGCCAATGTCCCAAATGGGCGGTCCAGTCTATCGAACCGCTGTAGCTGTTCGAGCGCTCTTCGCGCAAGTTGTCGGCCAATTTTATCTGAACGCCCTCGCCTCCCACGGCGGTCACGTGCAAGTCTTCATCGTAGGCTTGCGGAGCACGGAAGCCGGTGGAGTAAGTCAGTCGTGCCTGAAAATCATCCACGGGCTTGTAGAGCAAGTTCACACGGGGGCTGAAAATCAGGTTGTCAATCAGGTTATGCTTATCCAGACGGGCACCGACCAGCATCGTCAATGCCTTCATCTTCCACTCGTTCTGTACGAATGCGCTGGCTATGCGGACATCCTGCTCCAAATCGCGGTGGTAACCGGTCATAATGTCGTGCAGGGAGTTGGACTGGTACTCCAATCCACCGGTGAAGGTGGCGGGAGCGAACAGGCAACGGTCCATATTGCCCACATACATGCCGCCTGCCACCCATGTCAGGTCTTTCGTCTTGCCGTAGGCGTTCATATCGCGTTGCGCGCCGTAATAGCTGTTGCGGTCTGTATGCTGTACGGAGGTATAGAGAGACAGCTTGTGCTTATACTCTTTCCAAAAGAGGTCGTAGCTCACTCCTCCGCTGTTGATGATGTGCTTCGTCTGTTCGGTAATGTCCGTTTCGTGGGGTTCCAGGTCGAACTTGTTTCCGCCACGGCGCAACTCGTTGGTGGTATGGTATTCCAGGTTGATGCGGCTGAAATGCGTAGGCCGATAGTAGGCACGGAAGCCGAAAGTGTTCATGTTCAGCTTGCCCAATTCAGAGAAGCCGTCACCGTCACGGTCGTAAGGGTTGCGGTTGCGATAGGTTTCGTAGAGGGCGATACCATAAGAGTTGTCTTTGGCTACCAGCGACACGTTTCCACCCATATACTGCTCCCACGACTTGCCGTCCATGCAAGAGAGCATGCTCGACACTTGGAAGGAGTTGTTGATAGGGTCTTTGGTGATGATGTTGATAGTGCCTCCCACCGCATTGGCGCCGAACAGGGCGGAACCGCCGCCACGCACCACCTCTACCCGTTCAATCATATTGACAGGAATCTGTTCCAGCCCATAGACTCCGCTCAAGGCGCTGATAATGGGACGGCTGTTGATGAGTATCTGCGAGTAAGGGCCTTCCAGACCGTTGATGCGGACTTGGGGGAAACCGCAGTTCTGGCAGTTGTTTTCCACGCGCAAGCCGGACTGGAAGTCGAGCGACTTGGCAAGGTCGGTGGAGTTGACCATCTCGAACAGCTTGGTGCTCATCACATTCACCACCACCGGTGCCTCCTTGCGGCTGATCTCGTTGCGATTGGCGGAGACCACCACCTCGTCGGTCATAAAACTCTCTTCCTGCATCTGGAAGTGGATGACAGCCGTATAATCCTTATGCACCACCACCTCTTTCTCCTGCGTCTTATATCCTACCGCAGAGACACGCAGTTTATAGGTTCCTACAGGAAGGTTACGGAACGTAAACTCCCCCTCTTCGTTAGATACCGTTCCCTGACCGCTGCCCACAATTAGAATAGTGGCATACGGGATATTCTCTTCGGTTCCTTTCACAATGACATGACCGGAAATCATATTGCCTTCCTTAATCGGATTCACGGCAAAGACAGCACCGACACTTGCCACCGCAAGCATCAGCGCCAAAATATATTGTTTCATAAAACGAACGTTCTTAATTAACTGAATAATAGATTGTTTATCTTCTTTCAAAATGCCACACTCCGCCCACTCAAATATTACACCTCATCGGTCAAAATGCAAGGCATTTCGAGAGCAAACACGAGGCATTTCAGAAGCAAACCCGGGCATTTCAAATGCCAATCAAAGGCATTTGAATTACAATGATTATGAAACAAAAAAGGGAGGGGCGCGGAGATAAAAGAGATTGATGGCTTCTCCCTTTGCGGTTGGTGTAGCCGATCCCGCTTCAAGCACGGCCAACAAGGGCCGCATGGGGAGTTGAACTTCACACACCTCCACCTCGTATGAGCTGAACGAGGAGAGATGCCCGATAACCAACAGGGAAGTTTGAGAGTGAGAGTGTGTGCCATGAAAAGGGTGAGAATGTGCTATCATCACCCCATTCACGTAATGGACGTGCGTAAACGCAGTGATGCTTACCTGATACAGGATGAACAGCACCAGCAAACTCAATGCGCCTATAACTTTATGCTTCTGTTTCACGTCCGAAAATTCACTATTTTTTCGCGCCGCAAAAATAGTGAATTATTTTTTATTTTCGCCAAACAAGCGCTCAAAATCACGTTTGGAAGCCGGAATCGTCCACGCTTCAGGAACGAATTTCCACTGATTCAGCGCACGCGGTTCTATCACCTTTTTCCGTTCGATGTACCGCATCAGGTAGTAGCGCAAATCCTTGTCGGTGGAACTGCTGATACGCTTCTTCAGTTCCTCTTGCGGGATGCCTGCCCCTTTGGTCAGCAACTCGCCGCCGCCGTTTCCCCGATAAGAGTTCACCGCTACCGTATAGGTCTTGTCCATCTCGAACGGTCTGCCGTCCGCCATCCGGAAAATCGTCACCTTCTCCCCTTCCGGCTTCGTCACATCTACTTCATAGACAATGCCTGCCGCCGAATCGAAGTTGAAACTGGGGTTCTCGAAAGAGGCTTTCTTCGTTCCGACACGAGACGCATCGCGGAACAGCAGCAACAGATCGTCCGGCGACTGCATCCGGTTGGTCCACAAGCTATAGGACATCTCCAGTGCATCGTGAATCTCCCGTCCCGTGAGGCGCATCGTATAGAGCATATTCTCATACTTATAAAGGTTGAACATATCGCTGACAAACACATCCCCCTCACGGATTTCGGTATCGTAGGACAACGGAGCAGCCAAAGAGATGTCAGCCCCGCTGATGGCAAGCTGCAATTCGTGTACCAGGTCCACAAATGCCGAAGAGCCGAAATAGGCAGAGCGCGTAGAAATGGTTTCGGTGAATACCCCAATCTTTTTGGAGACGAAATCATCCACGGTTTTATATTCCGATGTAAACCGTTCCATAAACGCCTCACTGACATCGCAGTCCTTCACATCGGACAACGCACCCTCCACCTTCTTGTCTATCACTTTGCCATCGCGCAGTTTCAGCGTGACCTCCACATCGCTTACCACCAACCCGTGAGCGGCAGGATCTATCACCAGCACACTGTCACCGGCCACATTCTGCACTTTTTTGCATTCCTTGCCATGGTCGTGCCCCATCAGCACCACGTCAAAGCCGGGCACCTTGCAAGCCACCTCTACCGAAGCATCCTCCTGATACTTGCCTCCCACCAGCCGCGCATTCTGTCCGGCGTGGAAGATGCCCACAATCACATCCGGCTTCTCCTTCTCACGGATAATCCTCATCCATTGGCGGGCGGTCTCCTCCATATCGTCAAAACGCAATCCTGCCCACAGATTCTCTGAAAGCCACATCGGTATGGCGGGCGTAATCATACCCAATATGGCAATCTTCACACCGTCACGCTCCAGCACCTCGTAAGGCTTGAAATGCGGTTTTCCGGTAGCGACATCCACCACGTTGGCCCCCAACACCGGGAAACGGCAATCGCCCGCCCAACGATTGAACACGGCATTGCCTGTCTCCACATCGTGGTTCCCCATATTCCCGGCACTGTAGCCCATAAAATTCATCATCTCCGCCGCCAGGTGTGGAGCGACCGTATCAATGTAATTGTAATAATAAGCAGCCGGCTGCCCTTGCAGTAAGTCGCCATTATCCAGCAAGATTACATTGTCCTTATAAATTTCACGCCGCTGTTGCACAAAGGTATGTACGCGTGCCAGTCCTCCCGCCGCTTCCCGCCGGCGGATAAAATCGTAAGGATAATAATTCCCGTGTATGTCACTTGTCTGCAAGATATTCAATTTTACTTCTCGCTCCTGCGCGGGAAGCAGCATCACTCCGCCAAAGAGGGAGATAAATAGGCTGATTAATCTAACTGTTTTCATCTGTTTTTACTTATCAATAAATCTTCGTTTACAAATATATCTTCAATTTGAACGTAAAGATACGCAAAACTATCAATAATACTATTTGAGCAGTTGATTTTTCTACTATCCCGTCACGGGGCTTTCGTTATAAAATGTGGTAACCATGCCCGTACCCCAAATGTTTTTTGTATATTTGGCCTCCATTATTAAAAAAACAGATTCAGACATGACACAGATTTTTCATCGGATGATAGCCGCCGCCATCGGCATATCGGAAAAGCAGGCCGAACGGACCCTGACATTGCTGGCAGAGGGAGCCACCATCCCCTTCATCAGCCGCTACCGCAAAGAGATGACCGGAGGCCTGGACGAAGTGCAAATAGAAGCCATCCAGACTCAATATACCAAATTGAACGAAACCGCCAAACGAAAAGAGACCATCCTCAACACCATTCAAGAAGCGGGAAAGCTGACACCCGAACTCCGACAACGCATCGAAGAGACGTGGGACAACACCGTGCTGGAAGACATCTACCTGCCCTACAAGCCCAAACGGAAGACACGTGCGGAAGCCGCCCGCCAGAAAGGACTTGAACCGCTGGCCAACCTGCTGCTGTTGCAACGTGAGCCGCATCCCGAAGCACGTGCCGCAAGCTACGTGAAGGGAGAAGTAAAAAACGTGGAAGAGGCCTTGAAAGGTGCCCGCGACATCATTGCAGAACACGTGAGCGAAGATGAGCGTGCCCGAAACAGCGTACGCGTCTCCTTTGCCCGTCACGGCGTGCTGACCGCCAAAGTGGTGAAAGGCAAAGAGGAAGAGGCGGCCAAATACCGCGACTACTTCGACTGCAACGAACCGCTGAAACGATGTAGCTCGCACCGCCTGCTCGCCATACGCCGGGGCGAAGCGGAAGGCTTGCTGAAAGTCGGCATAACTCCCGACGACGACGCATGCATGGAACGACTGAACCGTCAATTCGTGCGAAACGACAACGCCTGCGGGCAGCAAGTGGCGGAAGCAGTGCAGGATGCCTACAAGCGGTTGTTGAAACCCACCATCGAAACCGAATTTGCCCTGCAAAGCAAAGAGCGGGCCGATGAAGAGGCCATTCGGGTGTTTACCGAAAACCTCCGCCAACTGCTATTGGCCTCGCCGTTGGGACAGAAACGGGTGATGGGCATAGACCCCGGATTCCGGACAGGCTGCAAAGTGGTATGCCTGGACGCGCAAGGCAACCTGCTCCACAACGAGAACATCTACCCGCATCCACCGGTCAGCAAACCGAAAGAGGCGTTCGCCAAAATACAGAAGATGCTGGAAGCATACCGGATAGATGCCGTCGCCATCGGAAACGGAACCGCCAGCCGGGAGACCGAAGAGTTTCTCAAACGCCAAACCTTCAACCGGGAGGTACAGATATTCATCGTCAGCGAACAGGGAGCCTCCATCTATTCCGCTTCCAAGATAGCACGGGATGAGTTTCCCGAATACGATGTCACCGTGCGCGGAGCCGTTTCCATCGGCAGACGTCTGATGGACCCGTTGGCGGAACTGGTGAAGATTGACCCGAAATCCATTGGCGTGGGACAATACCAGCACGATGTCGATCAGACCAAACTGAAAAAATCACTGGACCAAACGGTGGAGAACTGCGTCAACTTAGTTGGAGTCAACCTGAACACCGCCAGCAGCCACCTCCTGACCTACATCTCAGGATTGGGACCGCAACTGGCACAGAACATCGTCAACTATCGTGCCGAAAACGGTGCCTTCACCTCCCGCCGGGAGCTGCTGAAAGTGCCACGGATGGGTGCCAAATCCTTTGAACAATGCGCCGGATTCCTGCGCATTCCTCAAGCCGAAAACCCGTTGGACAACACAGCCGTACACCCCGAAAGCTACCACATCGTGGAGCAGATGGCCAAAGATTTGGGATGCAACATAGCCGAACTGATAGCCGACAAAGAACTTCGCCTGAAAATCAACCCGGAACGCTACCTCTCGCCCACCGTCGGCATGCCGACCTTGAAAGACATCCTGCAAGAGCTCGACAAGCCCGGACGAGACCCGCGCGGACCGATAAAGGTTTTTGAATTCGACAAGAACGTGCGCACCATCAACGACCTGCGCGAAGGAATGGAACTGCCCGGCATCGTGGGAAACATCACCAACTTCGGGGCATTCGTCGATATAGGCATCAAGGAGAACGGGCTGATACACCTCTCCCAACTTGCCGACCGATTCATATCCGACCCCAACGAAGTGGTCTCCATCCACCAGCATCTGCGGGTGAAGGTGCTCAGCATCGACACGGAACGTAAACGGATACAGCTGACGTTGAAAGGAGTGCAGCAGCAGAAATGACAGATGATACAGCTTCAATAGCTTCTTAACGACAACAAACAGCGAACCCCACATTTTCAGCCGCATCGTCTGCAACTGAAAAGTGTGGGGTTTGCTGTCTAATTCAATCTAATATAGCCTGCAATTCGGAAAAAGATACACGCTTATGCCGATAAGGCGGCACACTTTTAAGAGGAAAGCGGCACGCTTGTGATAGAAAAGCGACACTCTTTTGATGACAGAGCAACAAGAAATTACAGGTTCGTAGGAATCAGGCATTTAGAAGCTGTAATCAATGCTCAAGCCAAACACCTTGTTGGTACGGCTATAGACATTGGTACCTTTCAAGCCGGTTCCATTGTAGTTTTGAGAGTTCTTTGTATAGTCCTTATAATTGGTCCACATATAGCCCACATTCAGGTTACTACGCTCGCTCAATACCAGCTTAGCTCCAAAACCTATCGAATGAGAATCGCAAGAGAAGCTGGTATCACTCTGATAGTCGTCAGACAAACCGTAGTCCGTAAACTGAATACCGCAGCTCAACGACAAGCGTTTGATAACATCCCATTCCACACCGGCCAGATATTCATTGGTGCCCTTCGTCAGAAATTTCTGCTTGCCACCCGCCATTCCGGCGTTCTTGTCATCGTAGAAATGATACTCTACCGAAGCACGCAACACCGGCAAAAACTCGTAAGCGGCAGCTACGGAGAGCATGGCAGGAATATCGTTGGGGGTGTTGACACCATGCTTGTAATCTTCCAATTCACTGTTGGGAGCACCCACCATACGAAGCGAGTTCACTTTCGTATTATTCTCAATGTTCAGATTCGTCTTGAAGTCATACTTCGCGCCAATGTTCCATTTGCCGAACTTTGCATCAAAACCGATAACCGGCGTAAATCCCCATCCGGTCTGGCTGCAATCCAAATCAATGCCTACAAGTTCAGTACCGGCAGGCAACACCAGCGCTGGAGACATCGGCAAATCAACGGCGGAACTTGCCTTCAACGCACCTTGATAGCCACCGGTGAAATAGTTCATGCG
>NZ_JAICZW010000011.1 GCF_029057325.1 Bacteroides sp.
TCAATATATTATACCCTATTTGAAGGTGTGAGATAAGAGCTGAAATAGAAAAATGACACAAAATAGAAGGTGGAATCCTCCATTTTGTGTCATTTTGATAGGATATTGTTTAATGCAGAATTTTGAAAACCAGTTCTCGCAGAAGCTCTCCATCGCTTAACGAAGAGTTTCCTACTCCCTTAGATTTTGCATCCGTATATCGAATCTCTCCGATGATTTGCATTGTTTTCACTCCACTATAGCGTCGTATGGCGGTTAGGTATTCACGCGCTTGCCAAGGTGTCTTCAATCCGATGAAACTTGCAACTCCTTGCTCTGACTTTTCAGGGGCATAATAGGCTAACATCAGGTTGGAGAAGAAGCCGAAAAGTAAAGATAAAGTCATTTGAATAGGATTTGTTTTGGGATTTTCTTCAAAATATTTTATTATCTTATATGCCTTTAATACGTCTTTTTCCACAAGGGCGCTACGCAATTCGAAGTTGTTGTAGTCCTTACTGATTCCAATGTTGCGTTCTATCTGTTCGGGGGTTACACGTGTCTGACCTTTTGGAAGCGTTATAATCAGCTTTTCCAGTTCTCCGGTAAGGCGACTGAGGTCAGTTCCTACAAAATCGGCAAGCATGGAAGTGGCTTTGGGCTCCAAGTCCACTCCCTTCCGTTTCATATATGAGGTGATGAAGGCAGGCAGTTGGGCATCCTTCACTTTCTTCGACTCAAACAATACTCCTACCTTCTCTATTTCCGCTGCCAGTTTCTTTCTTCTATCCAGTATGCCATGTTTGTGACATAACACTAAGATAGTCGAATTTAAGGGCTTCTGCAAGTAATAGGAAAGTTCTTCCATATTGCGTATGGCCTGCGCCTCTTTTACGACCACAACCTGATGTTCGGCCATCATAGGATATCGTTTGGCGGCATTGATGACGGTTGCAATATCGACGTCTGCACCATAGACGACAGTCAGGTTAAATTCTTTTTCGGTATCAGTAAGGACATTATTTATGATATAATCGGAAATAAGGTCGATGTAATACGATTCTTCACCCATCAGATAATAGACCGGACGATAATGTTTTGCCTTTAATTCTTTTAGTATATCGTCATAGGTTGTTTCTTGTTTTGCCATATAAACTTGAATGAAATGTGTCAATAATTGGGTTTGGATTAAGAGGGAAACGGAATTAGAATGCTGTTACCAATCAAACTTCAGATGCTTCACCGTCTTCTTCTCATCGATGATCATACGTAGGGAGGCGATGCCTATTTCAACGTGCTCTGTCACGTAGTTCTGCGTCACGAGGTTGTCGCTCTTGTCTGTTTTTACCCCTTCGGGAATCATGGGTTGGTCGGAAACCAGCAGCAAGGCACCTGTCGGAATATGGTTGGCAAAACCGCAACTGAACAGAGTTGCCGTCTCCATATCAACGGCCATAGCACGCGTTGTTTTGAGGTACTCCTTAAAGTGGTCATCGTGTTCCCAAATACGTCGATTGGTAGTATATACGGTACCGGTCCAGTAATCGCGGGCATAGTCGCGGATGGCCGAAGAGACGGCACGTTGCAACATAAACGCCGGCAAAGCCGGGACTTCGGGCGGGAAATAGTCGTTGGAGGTTCCCTCGCCACGGATGGCGGCGATTGGAAGAATCAAGTCTCCTATTTTGTTTTTCTTGTCAATGCCGCCACACTTGCCCAGAAACAGGCACGCCTTGGGTTGGATGGCACTAAGCAAATCCATAATGATAGCCGCATTGGGGCTTCCCATGCCAAAATTGATGATAGTCATGCCTTCGGCGCTGGCCGATGTCATATTGGCGTCTCTGCCTAAAATAGGCACATTGAATTTGTCGGCGAAGATTTCCACGTACTTATTAAAATTGGTCAATAGGATATACTCACCAAAATCTTCTATGGCACGCTTGGTATAGCGAGGAAGCCAGTTGGCTACTATTTCTTGCTTTGTTTTCATAAGATTTCATTAAATTTGCCCCCTCAAATAAGTGAAGGAACAATTGTTTAACTACAAAAATACAACAAAAAGTAGAATTGGAAATTAAGACAACACTGAATTTACCCTCTTTCGATGCAAAAATAGCTGTAAAAGATGGAAAGCGCACCATTTTTGATGTGATACGTCATAGGTATGTGGCTTTAACACCCGAGGAATGGGTACGCCAGCACTTCGTGCACTTCCTGCTGGAACACAAAGGATATCCTGCCGCACTTCTGGCGAACGAAGTGCAGGTGCAACTGAACGGCACTAAAAAACGTTGTGATACCGTGCTCTATCGCCGCGACCTGACCGCACGTATGATTGTAGAGTATAAGGCGCCTAAAGTCGTAATCACTCAGAAAGTGTTTGACCAGATTACGCGTTACAACATGGTGTTGAAGGTAGATTATCTGATTGTCAGCAACGGATTGCAGCACTATTGCTGCCGGATAGATTATGCACACAACAGCTATACTTTCTTGCAGGACATTCCCGATTACCAATCATTGTAATATCCGTCCCCTTGTCTGCCGGTACCTCTACTCCTTGCCGCAACCTTTTCTTTTAGAAAATTATTAGTGTCTGTTTTTGCGTCTGTACGGAAAGCCACCATACAGAGACATAAACAGACACTAAAAAAAGTGTTTGAATTCGCTATTTTTAGAAAGCATATCCGAAACCTACATTCAGGTAGATGGGGTACATGGCGAAGGTGATTGTCTTAAAATCTTTTTTGAAAATATCGTTCAATCCCCACGTCAGATCGGCAAATACATTCAGGTGCTTGAATGCACGCCAGTCCACTCCGGCCTGCACACCCCAGGCAAACTTGCGCAAATCTTCCGAAAAATCGTATGTGGCGATGGCACCGTCGGAGAAATTCACCTTCTCTCCCGTAGGGTTGTTCTCACGCAGATAACCTTCGTACACATATCCCGAAAACTCCTTGTCCATCAGATAAGAAGCATACAGGCCGGCTTTTACCCGGAAGCGTGAGTTTATCTTGTAAGCACCCAATACGGGAACGGTGATGTATGCGTTGCGCACCTTAGTCTGCACGCCCCCTGTCCAGTTGCCCTTCAGCCGGTTGCCGTCGTTTCCGATGATCTCCATACCGTAGTTCTTTACCATTGCCTTGGTAATCATATTTTTGGTTTCCAAGCGCACACCGGTTATCACTCCCCACTTTTTCTCTTCCCCCATCCATCTGATGGCATTTCCTTCTATCAACAAAGCGAGGGTCGGATTGTAAGAGTCAATGCTCCGTATCTCTACGGGTAACGGAAGCGGAGCTGTTCCACCAATGCTGATACCGGCTTTTATTTCATATTCCCATCCGTGAAGGGCTGCATTTATCAGGGTTTGGTTCTGGTTCTTCTGTGCATAGGCGTTAAAGTGTACTAATCCCGCCAATATAATGAGTGCTATTGTTTTTCTTATCATAAGGGTTGGTTTTATTCGTAAATCAGTTCTACTTCGTCTATCAGCAACGTGCTGCCCGGAGCACCTTCAAAGGTGTCGCCGTTCTTGCTCGAAGCAAAGGTAATGCCCAGCTTGTATTTGCCGGCCGCCAATTTGGCATTATCGATGGTTTTCCCGTAGCGATCATAATCGAAAGGTATATTGAAGTATTCCCATTTATCCGTTTCGTGTGGGTTGCTTATCAAGGCAAGTGCCACCATGTTGGGGTGTTCATAGTTAAGTTTCGGCAGGGTGCCGTCCAGCGTCTCCACATCCTCGGTCGTTTCGTAGAAGAAAGCATAGATGTTGAATATGTCTTTACGTGAAGTGTATTCACCATTTTCGTAGAATTTCTCACCAGCTTTGTATTTATAGTAACCAGTCAATCGTACGGGTTTACTATAGAAGGGGGTACCAAAGCGGGTGGCACCCAACGGATTGGAAAGCGCAGGGCCTATATTGAAATTGCCGAGGAAAAGGTTTCCTGCCGCAATGGGCATGTTCACCATGGCTCCCAAAGAACCGGTTGTACGGGTTTCCAGTTTGACACATTTTCCCACTTTTCCTTCTGCGTATTGCACCGTGGGGTAGTCTGCTATGGAAGCGTTCGGCATTGCTATCTTGAATCCGGGATTTCCGCTTGCCCATTTCAGCTCCTCGCCGTTGGCTTCTTCATAAAACTCATGATATTTGTCGCCACCGCTCAGCCGCACCTGCTCGAAGTGGAACATGGTAGGGATGTTGCTTGCTTTCTGTTCCCGAATAGTAATAGAATACGTACGATGCCACTTCTTGTCTTCCGATGTCACCGTATATTTCACCGGTTTCGTAAAATCCTGGCGGCTTCCGCTGGCAGGTTCGATGGTGGCGCCAGGGGTCAGTTCAAATTCAGGAGCCAATCCGTTCAGGTTGGTACCCTCTTTTACGTTGATTCGTATGGGGTAAGCGTTGACGATGTCATCGTATGAAGAATTCAATTCGATGTATGAATTTGCCAGAATGTCATTGGAAAATGATATACCGGTTATATCGGCTTCCGCATTCAGCGCTTCGTCTTTTATACACGATGTCATCCAGATTCCGAATAGTGAGTAAAGGATGAATAATTTGTTTAATTTCATGCTTTTTAATTTTGATTCTAGTTTATTCTCTTTTTGCAAAACTACTTATATTTTTCGTAACCACATGGGCTTATGGACGTTATTTAACAAAAAAACGGCCGCAGATACTCCTCTATGGCCGTTTTTTAGTAGAAATATGTTCTATATTTAATCTTCCGAACCGATGTGCACTATTTTCCTTTTGGCTCTTGTCGGCTTCTCTTTCACAACCTCTACTTTAGGTTCCGGAGCAATGCCTGCCAATTCCGGGTCAATCATAATGCGTCCGCAATACTCACAAACGATGATTTTTTTGCGTGAGCGGATATCCAATTGTCTCTGAGGCGGAATTTTATTGAAGCAACCGCCACAGGCATCGCGCTGTACATATAC
>NZ_JAICZW010000110.1 GCF_029057325.1 Bacteroides sp.
TAACGCGGAAACCGATTTGGGGGATGAAAATAGCGAAAAAAGGGGCGGATTCAGGGTCTATCAGCGCATCATGCCGCAGTTCAGAGAGAGATTCCAACTTACAATGTTCCCCCTTGCTATTGAATACGATCCCCACTATCAAGGCCCGTTCGGAATTTGTCCCTATAGCGCACGCCCATGCTGGGCGTACTAAAAAAACAAGGGAACTCTCACGAGCTCCCTTGCCGTCACAGCTATGTTAAAACCCACTCGGTCTTAACATTTTTATATCATTCAATGGCCGTTCCGTTAATGGTTTCAGGCCAATACGGATTCTGATAAAGCACTGAAGTGTTTACACTCTCGTCCGGAGAAAGTAACTCCATTTCACGAATGGGCACAGGTGACAAATAGTAAGCTTTTGCCCAAGAATATCCATCATATACCGGATTATTATCTTTCATGATGGAATAAGGACGCAAATACACATACTCGGGTGCTGAGATATTGGCACCTTCCACTCCGGTATAGCTATAATCAATCTCCGCTCTATTCTCATCATAGTTGCAATATTCGTACATTTTAGTCCAGAAATTGCATCCTTCCGGAATCCATTTTGTTGTAAGCATGTGATCGAATGAGCGCCAACGCACCAAGTCATCCCAACGCATGTCCTCACCGATAAACTCACAACGGCGTTCGCGGCGGATATTCAACAACGTAGCATCTACCTGCTGTCCGCCGGACATCTTGCCCCAATCGGTTTCCCGGTTCATGTCGGTAGCGCTGATAGTCTTGTTAAAATCAGTATCCACACCGGCACGTTCACGGATAGCCTTCCAATACTTGGCAGCTTTGGAGTCGATGTTTCCGCTATACAAATAGGAAGCCTCCATATAGTTCAAGTAAGCCTCTACACCCCGGAACACAATACAACCGGTAGTAGATTCTGCCTTTCCCCACACGTTTTGAGCCGGGTCGAAGCAGGCGTACTTACGCAAGCGATAACCGGTGCGGTCCTGCATTTCCTGGCGATTGGATACCGGATGAGGAAGAAAGTATTGTTCGGTACCGGCGGTCTGCTGGGAATGGTTAGGCAAGAAATTGCTTTCACCAAACACGAAAAGTTGCAGACGGCCGTCGCGGTTTGCCTTTACATTGTCCAGTGTCTCATCACCCATGTAAGGTGCCACACCGGTAGCAGCATACCAAGGCATGCCATCCGCCATCAGGAAACTCTCCATGTAGCTCTTCAACAATCCATGATTGCTGCCGGACTGTACCCACGCCGGTGCGCCGTGCGCGATGGTATAAGAACCGGTCTTCTGATATTCTCGCCACATCAACACCTCTTTATTGGCACTCAGGTCTGTGGAAGCGAACAACTCAAAATAAGGAATGAACCCGTTTTCCCGGCCATGTTTCGTCACCCGGGACACGTCCTGTTCCCTTGTGATATTTCTCAAAAGTTCCTTCGTACAGAGCCACCCGTGACTTGAACAACAGGGCAGTCTGTTTGTTGATACGGTTATTTCCGGCAAAGCCCCAATCCTGCAACATGCCAATTGCCTTATCCAGATCTTCCAAGATGAAGCGTGCCACTTTGTTACGCGGTTGGCGCACCGCTTTTTCCATCATCACCGCTTTGTCATCGGGAAGGACTTCCGTAATAATGGGATAGTCACCGAATGTACGCAGGTAATTGAAATAGACCTTGGCACGTATGAAATACATCTCACCGATATAGTGCTTTATTTCCGTAGGATTGCCCGACACTTCTCCTGCCTCAAACTTCGGCAAAGCAGTTTCAAAGAAATAGTTGCAATAGCGGATAAAGCTGAAACTCCAGCCACCGCCACTATTAGGCACCTTCCAGTAGCCCGGCTCGTAATAGGCACTGCTATAGCCTCCGGAAACAGCATTATCCGTAGAACCGTCACCCGAACCGATTCCCATGCTATATCCGGCGTGTGTGGAAAACAAGCCATTATACTGGCTGATGGAATAGGCGGCAAAATGGTCGGTTGTCGTAAAATAGGCACCGGGAGTTACCGATGACAACGGTTCCCTGTCCAAGAAATCCGTGCACGAAGCGAACATCCATGTTCCTCCAACAATGGCACAAGCCTGCACTAATATATTTTTGAGTCTCATAATAATTCTTCTTTAAAAGTTAACATTTACACCAATTGACACAACTCTCTGCAAAGGATACAATTTACCGGAACCTGTTCCTGCCAAGTCACCCGTTGCTTCAGGGTCAAAGATATCAGACAAGCCGGTAAAGGTAAGCAGGTTGTCGGCAGATACATACAGGCGAAGAGAGGATATGCCTGCCTTGCTCATCCACCTCTGCGGGAAGGTATATCCCAGCTGAATATTCTTCATACGCAAGTATGCACCGTTCTGCAAATAGCGCGTCTGGGTATGAGTATTTCTTCCACCACTGAAGTTCACCTTCGGATAGTAAGCGTTCAGGTTGGCTCCCAACGGGTCACCCTCCGGACGCCAGAAGTCCCAATGCTCTTCAAATCAACAATAATCGCATTTATTTTATATAAAAATAAAATTAAAAGGTGAACGAACTCAAAAAACAAGCGCACATTTATCCCTTTCTACGCACACAAATTTGTCATTATAGGCCAATATTCCATGAGGTCCATGACAACGGCATGCACCTATAGGTTGAAGCAGCGATATCTCCTTCCGACTCTTAAGCCGACTTGTCGGCTGATAACTTCTCTCAGTGCAAGAAGCATGAGTCTAAAATCACAATTATTTACATAGAATATTTCACTTTCCAAAGTTCCGCCACTTTCTATTCTTTCTGCCGGCCTCTTGTCCGGCCCTTACCCGCTCCGTACTTCCTTCGGTGTTTCTTCGGACGTTCTTCGGACATTCTTCGGTCCT
>NZ_JAICZW010000111.1 GCF_029057325.1 Bacteroides sp.
CGCCTTTGAAAGTGAAGGTTCCGTTTTGGATGACGGTGGAATCCATATTCACCAACCGGCGTCCCTCTACGGCAGCCATATAAACGGTGTCGCCATCGGCGGCTCCTTCCACGGTTCCGGTTACGATGTAACCCTTGTTTTCGTTACAAGCCGCGAATATAGCGGCGGCAGCGAGCAGATAAATTGATTTCTTCATTTGCTTTTGTTTTTTAAGAATGAATATTTGCGGCAAAGATAATAATAAAAAATCCCCTCTGGCACGAACCGGAGAGGATTTTACAGTTATAATCCCATATTTTGGTGAAAAACACCGTTTTGCCTTATTCGGCAGCGGCTTCAACTGCGGGAGCTTCCTCGGCGGGAGCCTCTTCTGCTGCTTTGGCTGCTTCTTCAGCGGCCTTTGCTGCTTCTTCGGCAGCTTTCTTCTCAGCCAATGCTTTTGCCTTCTCTTCGTTTATCTTCTTTTCAGCTTCCAAACGAGTTTTTGCCGCAGCCTTCTTGGCTTCGTCTTCTTTTGCCTTCAAGGCAGCCAAGCCATTCTGCTTGTTGCTCTTCCAAGCCTCAAACTTAGCTTCTGCTTCTGCTTCACCGAATGCGCCTTTGGCTACACCGCCCAACAGGTGCTTCTTCATGTAAACACCTTCGCGGGAAAGGATGTTACGAACGGTGTCAGTCGGCTGTGCGCCCTTCAAAACCCAGTCAAGTGCACGGTCGAACTTCAAATCTACAGTGGCAGGATTGGTGTTCGGGTTATAAGTACCAATTTTCTCGATAAACTTACCATCACGTGGAGCTCTTACGTCGGCAATTACGATGGAATAGAAAGCATAGCTTTTACGTCCATGTCTTTGCAATCTGATTTTTGTTGCCATTTTAAAATAATATTTTTTAGTTAATGATTTGAATATGCTACTATCTCGTAATAGCGGTTGCAAAGATACGAAAGTTTTTTGATTTATGAATTCTGATTTCAGATTTATTTGCGTGTTCATGCATGTTTTGCAATTCAATTCTGTTTGGCTATAAAAAAGAGCATGCGTTTGGTTTTGTTGCCGGATTGTCGGCGGGTGTGAAAATAGTATCGGGCATCTATCTCTTCCTCTTTTTTTTGAATGTAAATTATTTTTCAGCGTCTTCCCGCAGCCTGCACGTGTCGGTGAGAAAAATCTCCTTTCCTATACTTTCCCCCTGTCTTTCCTGTCTGCTTCCTGTCTTACCCCTACCAGGACCTATTCGGCTTCGGACGTTCTTCGGACAATCTCCACTCCCTAGGACCGAAGAATGTCCGAAGAACGTCCGAAGAAACACCGAAGAAACTATGGAGGTGATCAGACCCTGACAAGGTGCCGGCAAAAAGAATAAAGGGTGATGAAATTTTCGCGGATAAAATATTTTATGTAAATATATATGATTGCGATTTCATGACTATCCCATTTAGAACCGTACCTCTTATAAATGGGCGGATGCCCCCAAGCGCATCCCTACAAACTATTGGGCTTCAATCGCGTAAACGGATAGTTAGTCGCATCGCGGTTTTAAAATCTTAAATAATCATAAATATGATTCATGAGTATCTTTTGGGGTATCTCACCCATATCGCCAGTAGTGCGCACGTCCCCATGCAGAACGGATAGTAGAGGTTCCCGATGATGAGCAGCGGTGAGATGCCGGCCAGTCCGGCGGCAATCAGCATTTGTGCGCCGTAGGGGATTATTCCTTGCACGAGACATGAGAAGGTGTCCAGAATGCTTGCCGCTTTTCGCCGGTTCAGGTGGAAGCGCCGGGCGATGTCCTTGGCTATCGGACCGATGGTGATGATGGCGATGGTGTTGTTGGCGGTGCAGAGATTGGCGATGCCTACCAGTGCGGCGATGCTCAGCTCGGCTCCTCGTTTGCTGCGGACATGCCGGGTCATGCGTGAGATGATGAAGTCGATGCCGCCGTTGTAGCGGATGATTTCCAACATACCGCCGGCAAGCAGGGTGATGATAATCAGTTCTCCCATGCCGGTGATGCCTGTCCCCATGGCGCCAAACCAATCGAAGAAGCAGAGTGTTTCGGTGCAGATGCCGATAAGTCCTGTTGAGATAATGCCGAGCAGCAGGACGAGCACGACGTTGACACCCGCTATGGCTGTGCCTAACACGATGAGGTAGGGGATGACTTTCAGCCATTCAACCGGCTCCACTTGTGCCGGTACGGAGACTGACAGCCCTTGCACGATGTAGATGCACAGCACGATGATTGCCGCCGGTACCACTATCAGGGAGTTTGCCCGGAATTTGTCCTTCATCCGGCAGTTCAGCGTTTGGGTTGCCGCAATGGTGGTGTCGGATATGAAGGAGAGGTTGTCGCCAAAAAACGAACCGCCCACCACGATGGCCACCATATAGGGCAACGCCACGTCTGTCTTTTCCGCCAGTCCTACGGCTACCGGGGTCAGGGCGACGATGGTTCCCACGCTTGTTCCTATCGAAAGTGAAATAAAGCAGGCGGCGATGAAGATGCCCGCCAGCAGCAGGTTGTCTGGCAGCAAATGCAGCGTCAGGTTGACGGTGGCGTCGATGGCACCCATCTGTCTGGCGCTTTGCGCGAAGGCTCCCGCAAGGATGAATATCCATACCATCAACAAGATATTCTTGTCGCCGGCTCCCATGGAGAACCGCAGGATGCGTTGTTCCAGACTCAGCCCGCCTGTGATGGCGATGGCGTAGCCGGACGAAACGAGAAAGGCAACCGTGATGGGAACCTTGTAGAAATCGTTCACCAGCAGCGAGGTTACCAGATAGAGGCAGAGAAACACCATCAGCGGGCTGAGCGCCCACCAGTTGCCCTGCGGTTTTGGGGGAGTGTCTATAAGGGGCATGTTCGTATGTTTTTTGCTTGAATGGTTGTTTGTCACCCGTGTATTTGTCCTCTGTCCATCAGCAGCGTGTAATAGTCGATGTTCTCTTTGGTCAGGAGGTCGATGGGCATGAAGTTTTCTCTTGTGACCTCTTTCTTTAAAATCAGATGGTCGCACAAGGTCTTGATGCCGTTGAATCCTTGCAGGGTGGGTTGCTGGGCAATGAGGAAGAAGATGCTTCCTTGTTTCAGACATTCAACGTTGCGTTGCAGCAAGTCGTAGCCCATCAGGTTAAAATCTGTTTTCTGTTTCTTTAGCAAATACTCTCCGATGATGTATGCTTTCGAATTGAAGGTGATTCCATTCTGCAAGTTTGGATGTTTCCGAAAAAAATCGTCCAGCATTCGGGTGTCTTCGCTGTCTCGCTTGGCGTGCAGGTTCAGTTCCCGGATGCGGCAGGAAGGGTGGTGTTCCTGCATATATTCGCGGAAGCCGATTTCACGGCGTTCCTGCTGGTTCGAGCCTACGATGCCTTCGTTTATCTTACGGAAAATGGCGATTTCCCGTGCGTCTTCTCCGGCAAGTAGCATCAGCATCTGTGCGGCGAAATAGCCGCTTCGGTGTGAGTCCTGTCCGAAGAAAGATAGGGCAGGCTCCTCCTTGATGTTGGAGTCAATATATATATAAGGTGTATTGCGTTGCGTCAGTTCATCGGTGAAGGGCTTGGTGTATTGTGGAATGGTGGGGGCAAACAGCACTCCGTCCGGTTCCGATTGCAGGATGAGCCTGGCGGTTTCCTCGAACGAATGATAATCATACGGGTCGTAATAGGAGAACCGTACGTCAACATTGAAGTCGGAGTAGGTTTTCACCGCATTGTGTATGCCTGCTTCCACGTCTGTCCAATATTCGCTTTTCTCGTGTTGCGGAAACATGCAGGCGAATATGTATTTCTTGTTTGAAGCCAATGCGCTGGCATACATGTTCGGCTGGTAGTCCAGTTGTTTTAGGATTTCTTCCACTCGTTTTCGGCTGGCTTCGGAGACACCGTTGCGTCCGTGAATAACCCGGTCAACGGTTCCTACAGATACATCTGCCATTTTGGCGATATCCTTTATTCTGATTCTTTCTGCCATGGTGTATTGCGCTTTTTAGATTTGTGTGGCATTTTTGTGCTCGCACACAATGATAATCTTAATATTTTCGATACAAATATATGATAATTTTCTGTATTCCAAAAATTGTTGTATCTTTGTGCCCGCACACGGAAGGTTGCTGATGTGGGTTAAAACCGTTGTATTATTCAGTATGTCAGTGGTTTAATAATTTATTTTGATGCGAACTGATAAATTGAAAGGAAATTAAAAAATATAGTAAATAAAAACAGAAAAAGATTATGGGAAAGAAAGTCGTTACATTGGGTGAAATCATGCTTAGACTATCCACGCCGGGAAATACCCGTTTCGTTCAGTCCGATTCTTTTGACGTTGTATATGGCGGTGGCGAGGCAAACGTTGCCGTCAGTTGTGCAAACTATGGACATGATGCTTATTTTGTAACTAAATTGCCGAAACATGAAATAGGTCAGTCGGCAGTGAATGCTTTGCGCAAATACGGTGTAAAGACTGACTTCATTGCACGTGGCGGCGACCGTGTAGGTATCTATTATTTGGAGACAGGTGCTTCCATGCGTCCCAGTAAAGTGATTTATGACCGCGCTCATTCAGCTATTGCTGAAGCGGAGCCTGCTGATTTCGATTTCGATGCCATTATGGAAGGGGCCGACTGGTTCCATTGGTCGGGTATTACTCCGGCCATCTCCGACAAGGCTGCCGAACTGACCCGTCTGGCTTGCGAGGCTGCCAAACGTCACGGCGTTACGGTGTCGGTTGACCTCAATTTCCGTAAGAAACTTTGGACAAAGGAGAAGGCGCAGTCCATCATGAAACCGTTGATGAAGTATGTGGACGTTTGCATCGGCAACGAGGAAGATGCCGAACTCTGTCTTGGCTTCAAACCCGATGCCGATGTGGAAGGCGGGAAGACGGATGCCGAGGGCTACAAGGGAATCTTTAAGGCTATGGCGAAGGAATTTGGTTTCAAGTATGTGATTTCTACATTGCGCGAATCCTTTTCTGCCACTCACAATGGATGGAAGGCTATGATTTACAACGGCGAAGAGTTCTACGAATCAAAGCGTTACGACATCAATCCGATTATAGATCGTGTGGGGGGTGGTGACTCCTTCTCAGGCGGTATCATCCACGGTTTGCTGACGAAGTCCGACCAAGGCGCTGCTCTTGAGTTTGCGGTAGCCGCTTCGGCTTTGAAGCATACGATTAACGGTGACTTCAATCTGGTTTCTACAGAAGAAGTGGAAGCGTTGGCGGGTGGTGACGCAAGCGGTCGCGTGCAGAGATAAAGTAATTTGTAAATCATCAAATAGCAAATAGAAAGATGGCAAAGTTTGATAAAATAGCTGTATTGAATAAGATTGGTTCTACCGGAATGGTGCCTGTCTTTTATCATAAAGATGCGGAAGTGGCAAAGAAAGTTGTGAAGGCTTGTTACGATGGCGGTGTCCGTGCGTTTGAGTTTACAAACCGTGGCGATTTTGCACACGAGGTATTTGCCGAAGTTGTGAAGTTTGCGGCCAAAGAGTGCCCTGAAATGGCGATGGGGGTTGGTTCCATTATTGATCCTGCTACTGCCGCACTCTATTTACAGTTGGGTGCTTGCTTTGTAGTGGGTCCGTTGTTCAATCCCGAAGTGGCGAAGGTGTGCAACCGCCGTTTGGTGGCTTATACTCCTGGTTGCGCCAGTGTGTCTGAAGTTGGTTTTGCGCAGGAAATAGGGTGCGATCTTTGCAAGATTTTCCCCGGAGACGTATTGGGAACGAAGTTGGTGAAAGGCTTGCTGGCGCCTATGCCGTGGTCCAAACTTATGGTGACCGGCGGTGTGGAGCCGACGCAAGAGAACCTGACTGCGTGGGTGAAAGCCGGTGTGTTTGCCGTAGGTATGGGCTCCAAGCTTTTCCCGAAAGAAAAAGTTGCCGCCGAAGATTGGGCTTACGTTACAGAGAAATGTAAGGAAGCATTAGGCTACATTGCGGAAGCAAGAAAATAAGGAACGGTTCCTTAGGGAATCTATCATTTTGTTTAAAGGTGTTTAAAGGGAACGGGCCATCGATGTGCTTCAGCATGTCGGTGGCTTGTCTTTTGGGGAAGAGAATGTGCGGTAGATTGTTTAGAAGTGTAAATATGCAGATTGTTCTCTAAAACAATGTTATAAAGTATGCGATAAGTGTGCCGATCGTTTGCAGATAAAGAAAAAAAACATACCTTTGCAGTGCAGTTGGGAAACTGCATATTGGATGTTTTTCAAGAAAGGTTATTAGTTTGTTAGGTAAAAAGATTGATTTATAAACTTGATTATAGGATTGGATTAGAAAAAATTAAGGTAAAATGTAAGAGTTTTCAGGAGATTGAAAAATATCGTTTTTTTGAAGGTAAAAAGAAAGATTTGTTTTTAGGTAACATTGGATGTTTTTTTAAGAAAGAAAAGCCATTAAGGCTTTTCTTATAGGGGCGAGGGGTTCGTGAGAGCTTGCTCGTTTTTTTATGTTTATAGTGGGGCTATTGAGAGCTTGGGGCTTATCTATAGTGGGGCGTACCACAACTTCATTAAGAGTCGTGTTACCGTTTTTTATAGGATTTCAACCCTGATAAGATGGGGTCAAATAGCGATAAAGTAGTGCTTAGATGTGGGTAAAGTCACTACTTCGATACGCTATTTTCGTTTATCTACTTAGAATTGGAAAAATTTTTTGGCGTTATAGTAACTGATGTCTTCAATCATCTGATTCACGCGTTCCATTTCAGAGGCGGGAATCTCGCCATTTTCCACATCTCGTCCCACGAGGTTACATAATGTACGACGGAAGTATTCATGACGCGGATAGGAGAGGAAGGAACGGGAATCTGTCAGCATACCCACGAAGCGGCTCAATAGGCCAAGAACGGAAAGAGCGTTCATTTGCTTCTCCATGCCGTCCTTCTGATCAAGGAACCACCAGCCGGAACCGAACTGAATTTTACCGGCAACCGTGCCGTCCTGAAAGTTGCCCAGCATGGTAGCAATCACTTCGTTGGCACAAGGGTTTAGATTATAAAGAATTGTTTTTGTCAGTTTGCCTTTAGAGTTCAAGCGGTCGAGAAACTTTGCCAACGCCTTCGCTGTAGTAAACTCACCGATGGAATCAAAGCCGGTATCGGGACCAATCAATTTGAACATTTTGCTATTATTGTTGCGGATAGCACCGTAATGGTACTGCTGTGTCCAGCCTTTCTCCCAATCCATTTCGCCAAACACAACCAGCATGGCTGACTTGAATTTCAAAATTTCTATTTTTGTCAATTCGGTGCCATTATATACCTTATTGAAAATAGCCTTGATATCTGTTTCGGTGTAATCTTCGGCATAGAATTC
>NZ_JAICZW010000112.1 GCF_029057325.1 Bacteroides sp.
CGTTTCCATTGCAGTTCTTTTTACTTCTGCAAAGGTAAAAATTTCATCTCACATACACAGGTTTATTACCATGCGCCCAAATATCCGCCAACCTAAGTCTTGCCGTATCGAGCGCGATACTCTCGCGTCTCCTCTGAAGGCAATGCGTCATACGATTCTGCATTTAACGCTGCGGAATACACATCGGGCTACACCGCCCGATTCGTTTCAGATTTGACAAGGTAGTTAACTTACTGAAGCCAATATACGACAAAAGCTCCGGCCATTTCCGACCAGAGCTTTTCCCATGCTTGGAGGTACCTGGCAGATTCGAACTGCCGTACACGGTTTTGCAGACCGCTGACTAAGCCACTCATCCAAGGTACCATTTTTCAAGAACGCTTTATTTCTCGTTTGCGGTTGCAAAGGTAGAACATTTTTTTGAAACCACCAACTATCGGCAGCATTTTTTCTTCTTTTTTTTATATTCCTTATCGCAACCCGCCCGTTTTCGGTCGTATATACTTTTTTAATTCACAGCCACTTACGCACGTTTCGCACGGATTATTTTTTTTCCCGGCCCGGCTAAAAAAAGAACAGAGCCCTTTACCAATCCTCCCGACACAGAGCAATAACAACAAGGCAACAGCCCATTCCTGCCAACTACCCATCATAGAAACATACTTCCTACTTGATAAATCACAAAAGATGTCAACCATGCCAACACCGTAGTGTAAAGTCCCGTAAACAATGCCCATTTCCAACCGCCCGACTCTCCTTTTATCGCCGCCAACGTGGCTATACAGGGAAAGTATATCAATACAAACACCATATAACAGAAAGCCACCAACGGTGTTGTCGGAATGCGTTCGCCCAGACTTACGGCATCGGCTTCGGCATCGTCCGCATAAAGCACTCCGAGGGTGCTTACCACCAGTTCTTTCGCTCCTATGCCCGAAAGTATGCCGATTCCCAACTTCCAGTCGAATCCCAGCGGCTCGATGACCGGCTCCATCGCCTTGCCAATCCGGCCGATATAGGAATTCTCTTGCTGCTCCTCCACGCTTTCATAGCTATCATGGTTGGGGTAATAACCCAACGCCCAAATCACAATAGAAGCAACCATTATGACACCGCCCATCTTGCGAAGGTACTGCGCTCCTTTTTCCCACGTATGGCGGAAAATCGTTTTGGAAGTCGGCATACGATAAGGAGGAAGTTCCATCACAAATGGTGTATTATCTCCTTTCACCAAGAAACGGCAGAAGAGACGCGCCATGACCACCGCCAGCAAAATGCCGATGGTATAGATGACCAGCAAAACCATACTGGCGTTATTCGGAAAGAACGCCCCCACCAGCAACATGTAAATAGGAAGTCGGGCGCTGCACGACATCAACGGAGTGACAAGCATGGTGACCAATCTATTCTTGCGGTTCTCAATCGTACGCGATGCCATAATCGCCGGGACGTTACAGCCGAATCCCATAATCAGCGGAATGAACGACTTGCCGTGCAGCCCCATCTTGTGCATAATTTTATCCATAATAAAGGCGGCACGTGCCATATAGCCCGAATCTTCCATCAAGGAGATAAAGAAGTAGAGAAGCAGAATGTTCGGCAAAAAGACGATAACACCTCCCACACCGCCAATGATGCCATCCACCAGCAGGTCTTTCAGCGGACCTGCGGACATATTCCCCTTTATCAGCGCTCCCAACGCCTCGACCAGCCACTCGATACCCTGCATCGGATAGTCGCCCAAGACAAAAGTGCCTTCAAACATCAGATACAGGAAAAGGAAAAAGATGGGATACCCCCAAACACGGTGGGTCACAATCGAATCGATGATTTGAGTAGTGCGGGAAGCATCTTTATGGTTGTCCACGTATGTTTCACGCAATGCTCCGGTGATGAAACCGTATTTGGCATCGGTAATGGCCTGCTCACTTTCTTCGTCAATGGCCTTGCAAAGGCGCTTTGCCTCCCTGTCACGGACAGCCAACACCTCTTCTCCATTGGGCAGTCCGCACACCACCTTCTCCAAATCCCCATCGTTCTCCAACAACTTGATTGCCAGAAAGCGGGTTGAATACTTATGACGGATATTTTCGTTGGCACTAATGAGCCGTTTCACCTCCTCGATGCTTCGCTCCAGTTCCGGCCCGTGGTTGATGTGGATGTGGCGGTAAAAGCCTTGCGGGCGTTCACCTTCTTCTTTATGGCTTCCAAAACCATGGTCCGGGACATACTCTTTGTGCCAGTTGCGCATATCTTTCAGGATATCGGCATATACCTTGCCCTTCTTGTCAAGGAAGTCGCCCCCTTCGTACAGATTGATAATCAGGTGAAACAACCGGTCAATACCTTTTCCGGTACGTCCTACCGTAGGAAGCATCGGGACACCGAACAATTCTCCTAACTTTATATAATCCAACGTATTTCCGCTTGCTTCCAGCTCATCATACATATTGAGCGCAATCACCATGCGCACGTTCATGTCTATCAATTGGGTAGTGAGATAAAGGTTGCGCTCCAGATTGGAGGCATCCACCACGTTGATGATGATATCTGGCGTTTCATTGATGATATGGCGGCGCACATAAATCTCTTCGGGCGAATAGGCCGAAAGGGAATAGGTGCCGGGAAGGTCAACGATGCGGAAATGATATCCTTGAAAATCGAAATAGCCCTCTTTGGCATCCACGGTGACTCCGCTGTAGTTTCCCACATGCTCGTGCAGCCCGGAAGCGATGTTGAAAAGAGAAGTCTTGCCGCAATTGGGGTTTCCCACCAAAGCGACATTGATGGTGCGACGTTTCCCCAAAGCAAGGCGCTTCAGTTCGTCTTCGTTCAAACGCACTTCCTCACTCAAGCCTTTATGGTAATCGGGTTCCACGGATTGCTCTTTGGCTTCCTGTTCGCTGATAATCTCTATCATTTCAGCCTCCTGCCGCCGCAAAGAAATCTCATAGCCCAATACCTTATACTTAATAGGATCTCGCAACGGCGCATTCAATAATACCTCCACCGTCTTACCCTTAATAAACCCCATTTCCACAATCCGCTTGCGAAAACCACCGTGCCCCAGCACTTTTACGATAACACCTTTTTCACCGGTTTTCAATTCAGACAAACGCATACTCTTCTGCCTTTCTTTATTTTGAGCGCAAAGATAATGTTTCGGCACACATACTACAAACAATTTAGATTGTTTTTAAATAACGACAGAAAAAGAGGCCATTGGAGGAGTTATGTCTTTGAAGGAATTATCGGGAGCTATCGGTCGATAATTAGACCTCGTGTAAGCAGAACTATCAGCCTTTAACTCTCGAACAAAACTCCCTCCGGCAAAACATTTATGAAAAAATATCATTACAAAAAAGAATACTATCACCTCACTATTTTAGGGTGATACCCTCAGGTAACGATTGAGGCTGCCTCAGTCGTTATTTGAGGCACCCTCAGTCGTTACTTAAGGCTACCAAAGATAACGACTTTGCCTACCCCCTCCAGAAGTACTTCTAGAGCCGTTTTTTTGTTGAGATTCTTTAAATTCGCACTTTGTGGCATTTTTTGGCAAAATTCTCATTTCTTTACAGATGATTTACATTATCTTTGTGCCATGAAACAAAAAATTGCCCAATACATCAATCAGCACCGACTCTTTTTCCCGAAGGACAAGGTGCTTGTAACGTTAAGCGGCGGAGCCGATTCCGTAGCATTGCTGCGCCTGCTCCCGGTCATCGGATATACTTGCGAAGCAGCACACTGCAATTTCCATCTCCGAGGCGAAGAGTCCAATCGGGACGAGAATTTTGTCCGTCAACTATGTCAGGAGCAACAGGTCCCGCTCCACATCGTTCATTTCGACACGGAACGGGAAGCGAAAGAGAGACATATCTCCATCGAAATGGCCGCCCGGGAGTTGCGCTACGATTGGTTTGAAAAAGTACGGAAAGAGTGCGGTGCCACCGTCATCGCCACAGCCCATCACCAAGATGACAGCGTGGAAACATTGCTGCTCAACCTGATTCGAGGCACCGGAATCAACGGACTATGTGGGATACGCCCCAAAAACGGGAACATCGTCCGCCCACTGCTCTGCCTCGACAGAAAAGACATCACTGACTATCTGTCAGCCATCGGACAGCCGTATGTGACAGACAGCACCAACTTGCAAGACGAATATACACGCAACAAGATACGGCTGAACCTGCTTCCGCTGATGCGGGAAATCAATCCGTCCGTCAAAGAGAGCATCCTCAAAACCGCCGAGCATCTGAATGATGCCGCTTCCTTATATAAGGTAAGCATAGAAAACGCCAAACAGCGTGTCCTGACCCCGCAAGGCATACGCATCGATGCCCTGAAGCAAGAAGTGGCGGCAGAAACCGTCCTGTTTGAGATTCTGCATCCAATCGGATTCAACGCTTCCCAAATAAAAGATGTATATCGAAGTCTGGACGGACAACCGGGCAAGTCGTTCCGCAATGCCGACTGGCAGGTTGTCAAGGATCGCGAACTGCTGCTGATAGCGCCCTTGCAAGAAGCGTCCCGCCCCACATTGGAAATAAAGGAATACAGCTATACGCCGGAATTCGTCATTCCGCGCGACAAAGATACGGCCTGTTTCGATGCAGACAAACTCCCCTCTCCCTTGTCACTGCGACGTTGGAAGCAGGGCGACACCTTTGTGCCTTTCGGAATGAAGGGAAAGAAAAAAGTCAGCGACTACCTGACCGACCGCAAGTTCTCCCTCGTGCGCAAAGAACAGCAATGGCTGCTTTGCTGCGGAGACGAGATCGTCTGGCTGGTGGGAGAACGTGCGGACAACCGCTTCAGGATAGACAGCAACACCCGAAGAGTACTGGTAGCGACTGTCGTCACTAAATGATAATCCGGTTTTCTTTCTGTCTTTTGAAGCAATCGGCCAGCAGGGCGGCAAACGGTGTGTCGAAAGTGCGGGCTTTCTGCGGACACTTTTTCACACAGGCACAGCAGCGGATGCACTTTTCGGCATCGGTATGGCACTCGCCTCCCACCTCGATGGCGCCTGCCGGGCAATGTGCGGCACAAGCACCACAGTGGCTGCAACGTTCCGCATCGACCTCCGGCACACGGGGCATGGGCACGCCGCTTTTGCGGAGCTTCACCACCTTTCGCAAGAAGCGGAACAACGGGAAAAACGCCTGATGAGGACGCTGGATGCGACGGACATCAACGGCATAAAGCCTATCCATATCAGATGCGGCTTCCATCTTAGCCCGTATCTTGGCACCAAAAGTCTCCGCAAACCGCAAATCATCCGCATCCGGTCTTCCCACAGCGATGGGATGCCGCTCTGTGCTGTACGAATGTTCGCCGACAAACGTGGCACCGGCAATCACCTTGAATCCCCTTTCCGACACAAACGCGTCCAGCTCTGTCAGCGCTTTTTCATAGGCACGGTTGCCATAGACAACCACCAATGCCGCCGGAGCTCCGGAAGCACGGATGCCTTTCATACGCTCCAGTGCCATAGGCGCCACCCTGCCACCATATACGGGAACGGTAATCACCGTCAATGTGTCCGCGGGGATTTCCAATGAACCACCCGGGCATAGCGTCAAGTCCGTCTTAAGAGTTTCGGAAACGCCTGTTCCACGAACAATCGCCTCGCCCACTTGTTTAGAAGTATGGGTAGGCGAAAAAGTAATCAAATGAATCGCAGCTATCTTCATAACCTATATTTTTGATGATAATGAAGCAAAGATAAAAGTTTTAGAATTAAAAAAAAGACGATTTATTCAAGAAACTAAAAATAATGATTACCTTTGTGCCGTTGAAACACTCTGCTACTCCCTCGCTGAGGCAAGGATTGTCAGCCAGATTTCCGGTTCAACAACAAATATCCCTATAAAATATAAATATTATGAAGGTAAACTTGCCAAATTGTTCCAAACAATCATTGTAATTGCGCATTTATACCTTTTCAATAGATAAAATATTAAATAATCACACATATACTATATGTATAACATCATTCAACTGAACGACAAAAGTTTGTCGGAACTACAAGTTATTGCCCAAGAATTGGGTATCAAAAAAACAGACTCACTGAAGAAAGAAGAACTTGTTTACAAGATACTTGACGAACAAGCCATCGCCGGTGCCACCAAAAAAGTAGCCAACGACAAACTAAAGGAAGAACGCAAAGCAGAAAAGCAAAAACGTTCGCGGGTAACCATAAAAACAACCGTAAAGAAAGAGGGTGCGGACAAAGTGTTCTCCTCCAACCAGAACGGCAAACTGACCAAAACGGAAACAGAAGCAACACCCGCCGCCAAAGAGCAACCCCAAACCGCCGAAGCGCTTCTAGAAACCACAACCGCAACAGCCGCCCAAGAACCCGTCGCTCCCGCGCCCAAACGGAAGCCTGGTCGTCCACGCAAAGTGAAAGTGGAAGCTACCGAAGCTAAAAACGTCGAATCGCCTAAGATTGTTGAACCCAAATTGAATTTTGAAAGCCAAACAGAAACAACGACAAGCAAAGAAGTTGCCACAAACGAAAGCCCTATTCTGTCGGCAACTGAAACAGACTTCATCCCCATCGAAGACCTTCCGACAGAAAAGACAGAATTGCCTTCCGAACTTATCGGCAAATTTGAAGCGACCAAGGCCGAAGCCCCTGTGATGCCTACCCCGGCCTCCACAGACCCCCAACAACGTACGCGCATCCGCCAACGTGACAATAACAACAATACGAACAACCGCAACAACCATGCCCAACAACGTCCGGCACAACAACACTATGACGGAGAGAACAATCCGGCCACTCCCGAACGCAGACCCATGGCAGAGCGTGAGAAAGCATACGAATTTGACGATATCCTCAACGGAACCGGCGTATTGGAAATCATGCAGGATGGCTACGGGTTCCTCCGTTCCTCCGACTACAACTACCTCTCTTCACCCGATGATATTTACGTATCACAATCACAAATCAAACTGTTCGGTCTGAAGACCGGTGATGTGGTAGAGGGTGTGATTCGTCCGCCCAAAGAAGGAGAAAAGTATTTTCCGCTGGTGAAGGTCTCTAAAATCAATGGCCGTGATCCGGCTTTCGTACGCGACCGTGTACCGTTCGAGCACCTCACTCCCCTTTTCCCGGACGAAAAGTTCAAGCTGTGCAAAGGCGGTTACTCCGACTCTCTGTCTGCCCGCGTAGTCGATCTCTTTGCCCCCATCGGCAAAGGCCAGCGTGCCCTGATTGTGGCACAGCCCAAGACCGGTAAGACCCTCTTGATGAAAGACATCGCCAACGCCATCGCAGCCAACCATCCGGAAGTCTATATGATTATGTTGCTCATCGACGAGCGTCCGGAAGAGGTTACCGACATGGCACGCACCGTCAATGCCGAAGTCATCGCCTCCACCTTCGACGAACCCGCCGAACGCCATGTGAAGATTGCCGGCATTGTACTCGAAAAGGCCAAACGCATGGTAGAGTGCGGACACGACGTGGTCATCTTCCTCGACTCCATCACGCGTCTGGCACGTGCTTACAACACCGTGTCTCCGGCTTCCGGCAAAGTGCTCTCAGGTGGTGTGGATGCCAATGCGCTGCACAAGCCTAAACGCTTTTTCGGAGCGGCACGCAACATCGAAGGCGGCGGTTCGCTGACCATTCTCGCCACAGCCCTGATTGACACCGGTTCCAAGATGGACGAAGTCATCTTTGAGGAATTCAAGGGTACGGGTAACATGGAGCTGCAACTTGATCGCAACCTCTCCAACAAGCGTATCTTCCCCGCTGTCAACATCGTTGCTTCCAGCACCCGCCGTGATGACCTGCTGCAAGACAAGCAGACACTGGATCGCATGTGGATTCTGCGCAAGTACCTTGCCGACATGAATCCGATGGAAGCCATGGACTTCGTAAAAGACCGTTTGGAGAAAACCAAAGACAATGACGAGTTCTTGATGAGCATGAATAGTTGAATAAGATAAAACCATCGGAAAAGATACGTTCTTGATTAATATGCAAAAGGAGGGTGTGTCAAAACTGGCATATCCTCTTTTTTTATGTTCAAAGCCCAGACTTTCCCAAGCCCGGGCTTTGTTTTT
>NZ_JAICZW010000113.1 GCF_029057325.1 Bacteroides sp.
TAGTTGCACAATTCTTTTCTTTTGATGCACGCCAAAAGTACAAAATTCCATTGGATATTAGTCAGAAAAAGGAAGAAAAGTTATCATTGAGACAAAAAAACGCTATTTTATGCCAACCTCCTCAAACCCGCCGCCGACCGTTTCCATCATCCTGTCGCACCCTACATTGGAAAAAACGGCCCAAAAATCCGGACACAAAGCAGGGTAGCGGCCTTCAATAGATTTTCAAAAACTGACAAAACGACGGTCCCCGAATAAGTACGGTAGTGAACCTCATTCAGTACAGAATAAAGATATCTATATCATATTTGATAATTAACGAGTTACAACACGCACTTAAATATTAAAGAAAATCACTACAAACTATCAAATCCCTGTTCCGATTCTGGCAAATAAAAAAGCTGTATGCCAACTCATTATCGGCATACAGCTTTCCGCTATCGTTCTACTCAAGTTATTTCTTCAAGACCAATACCAGTGCATCTTCCGCATCATACAAGCCGATGCCGCCATCTTCCAATACGCCAAAAGAGCGAACTGCATTCAGTGCTTTCTGCACTCTATCCTCCACCGTCATATCGGGACACATCATCATCGTGCTGATAAGTTGCGGAAAGGAGACTGCCCGGGGATTCTGATCGTCCACCACAATGCCGCCATTGACAATATTACACCCCGCATTGCCGTGCAATGTCTTTTCCGCTACATTGAACTCCAAAAACGGCTGCTTCTCCATTCCTTCGGGAACAGCCTGACCATACACTTCGGCAATCGCCCATTTGCCATTCAACGCCGACAATTTTACAGCCGAAGCCTTCTTCTGCAAAACCAGCAAAGGACGACTGGAAGAACTACACAAAGCCATATTGTCCTTATCCAGTGCCTTATACTTCTTCACTTGTGCCAAAGCCGACAATACATTCTGCTCCACCGTCATATCAGGACACATCATACGCGTACTGCCCATCGCACCAAGGTCAATGGTACCTGGCTTGGCGTTCACATCGAAGGTCCCCACCATGCGGTTGCATCCACTATTGCCATACACCTTCCCCGTCTTTGTATCAAAACCGATAAAAGGAAATTCTTGCTCCGGAGCGGGAACTACGGCTGTACCGTTCACTTCGATTATATTCCACTCGCCGCTGATAGAAGAGAGAGTTGCGGCATTTCTGGTCGAGCCACACGATGACAAACCCGTCAATGCGCCGGCCATACAAAGAGAAACAAACATTTTTTTCATCATTATTCGCTGTTTAAGTTAATTTTTCAAGGGACAAATATATGTAAAATAACGAGGAAGCAAACATTTTGTTTTAATTTTACTGCAAATTATCCTCTTTTCGGCAAAGTATTTAGCATGATTTTAACGTTTATCTAAGAATTAACCCTTATATTTGCTCCCATATCAAAACTTATACATATTATATAATTTGATGAATAATCAAAAAACAATATCTGTCATTCATATTTATAACAAAAAAAGAAATGGGTAAAGTTCTTATTATCGGTGCAGGCGGTGTAGGTACCGTCGTAGCGCACAAAGTAGCTCAGAATCCTGACGTATTTACAGAAATCATGATTGCCAGCCGCACAAAATCCAAATGTGACGCTGTTGTAAAAGCGATCGGCAACCCCAACATCCAAACCGCTCAGGTGGATGCGGACAACGTGGACGAACTGGTAGCACTCTTCCAAAGTTTCAAACCCGAAATCGTCATCAACGTAGCCCTCCCCTATCAGGACCTTACCATCATGGAAGCCTGCCTGAAAACCGGCGTAAACTATCTGGATACAGCCAACTATGAGCCGAAAGATGTAGCCCACTTTGAATATAGCTGGCAATGGGCCTACAAAAAACGTTTTGAAGATGCCGGACTGACCGCCATCCTTGGCTGCGGATTTGACCCGGGCGTAAGTGGTGTCTATACCGCATACGCGGCCAAACATCACTTTGATGAGATGCACTATCTGGACATTGTGGACTGCAATGCCGGAAACCATCACAAGGCATTCGCCACCAACTTCAATCCCGAAATCAACATCCGCGAAATCACTCAGAACGGACGTTATTACGAAAACGGACAATGGATTACCACCCGGCCGCTGGAAATCCACAAAGACCTGACCTACCCCAACATCGGCCCGCGCGACTCTTACCTCCTCTATCACGAAGAGCTGGAATCGCTGGTGAAAAACTTCCCCACCATCAAGCGAGCACGCTTCTGGATGACATTCGGACAAGAATACCTCACCCACTTGCGCGTCATCCAAAACATCGGCATGGCACGCATTGACGAAGTGGACTACAACGGCATGAAGATTGTCCCCCTACAATTCCTCAAAGCCGTGCTCCCCAATCCGCAAGATTTGGGCGAAAACTACGAAGGAGAAACCTCCATCGGTTGCCGCATCCGTGGACTGAAAGATGGAAAAGAACGCACATACTACGTTTACAACAATTGCAGCCACCAGGAAGCCTACAAGGAAACCGGCATGCAGGGCGTAAGCTACACCACCGGCGTTCCCGCCATGATTGGTGCCATGATGTTCCTCAAAGGTCTGTGGAAGAGACCAGGTGTATGGAATGTAGAAGAGTTCGACCCCGACCCGTTCATGGAACAACTGAACAAGCAAGGACTACCTTGGCATGAAATAATGGATGGAGACCTGGAAGTCTAAAAAAATAAAGAACGAAGAATGAAGAATTACTTACGGTACCCGTTGGCGGAATTAATTCGCAGGCCTGCTTCCCGAAGCCTCTTAACACACTGATTATCACATATTAAAAAGTAGGCCAACAGACACTTGTGTTCAACGTGACAGACACTTGTGTTCAAGCCGACAGACACAAGTGTTTGAGACAACAGACGCAAGTGTCTGTCAAACCGGGAAGTATAGGGGGAATCGCAGAACTCATTTCCTTGCGGATTTAATTCCGCCAACAGGTTTACGGTATATTCTTGATTGGGTGGCCTGATTCTTCATTCTTCATTAAATTGATTGTTATGCAAATCGGAGACAAAGTGCCCGAAATATTGGGCAGCAACGAAAAAGGCGAGAAAATCCGCCTGAGTAATTATAAGGGGAAAAAAGTGGTTCTTTATTTCTATCCCAAAGATTCAACTTCCGGTTGTACGGCACAAGCCTGCAACCTGCGCGACAACTATTCCAAACTGCGTCAGGCCGGATACGAAGTAATCGGTGTCAGTGTGGACAGCGAGAAATCGCACCAAAAGTTTATCGAAAAGAACAACCTGCCTTTCACCCTGATTGCAGACACGGAGAAAAAACTGGTAGAACAATTCGGTGTATGGGGTGAGAAAAGTATGTACGGGCGTAAGTATATGGGAACGTTCCGCACTACTTTCATCATCAACGAAGAAGGAGTGATTGAACGCATCATCTCGCCCAAAGAGGTGAAAACCAAAGATCATGCCGCGCAAATCTTATAACTTTTTTAAAGAAAAAAGGGCTTAATATGGGGAAAGACAATCATGCCTCAAAGAAAATTGAACGCTTATCTTACTCCCCCTTATAGTTAAATAAACGACTAATCACTAATCATTAGAATAATGGCAAAAAAAGACGAACTGAATTTTGAAAACGAAAACAACGTGGCACCGAGCGAGAAGTTGAAAGCCTTGCAAGCAGCCATGGACAAGATAGAAAAGAGCTTTGGCAAAGGTTCTATCATGAAAATGGGCGACGAAAACATCGAGCAAGTAGAAGTAATCCCCACCGGATCCATCGGGCTGAACGTGGCATTGGGTGTAGGCGGCTATCCGCGTGGACGTATCATCGAAATCTACGGTCCCGAATCCTCCGGTAAGACGACACTGGCAATCCACGCCATCGCCGAGGCACAAAAGATGGGCGGCATAGCCGCATTCATTGATGCCGAACATGCCTTCGATCGCTTCTATGCCGCCAAATTAGGCGTAGATGTGGACAACCTCTTGATTTCGCAACCGGACAACGGCGAGCAAGCATTGGAGATTGCCGAACAGCTCATCCGTTCTTCTGCCATCGACATCATCGTGGTGGACTCTGTAGCCGCTCTGACCCCGAAAGCTGAAATAGAAGGTGACATGGGCGACAACAAAGTGGGTTTGCAGGCACGCCTGATGTCGCAAGCATTGCGCAAGTTGACCTCTTCAGTAAGCAAGACGCGCACTACCTGCATCTTCATCAACCAGTTGCGCGAGAAAATCGGTGTCATGTTCGGCAATCCCGAAACAACCACCGGTGGTAACGCACTGAAGTTTTATGCTTCCGTACGCCTTGACATCCGTGGCAGCCAAGCCATCAAAAACGGAGACGAGGTAATAGGAAAACAGACCAAAGTCAAGGTAGTGAAGAACAAGGTGGCACCTCCCTTCCGCAGAGCGGAATTCGATATCATGTTTGGCGAAGGCATCTCGCGTGCCGGCGAAATCATCGATTTGGGAGCAGACTTAGGCATCATCAAGAAAAGCGGTTCATGGTTCAGCTACAACGACACGAAACTGGCCCAAGGCCGTGATGCCGCCAAACAGGTCATCGCCGACAATCCGGAACTGGCGGAAGAATTGGAAGGACTCATTTTCGAAGCACTGAGAAAAGATTAATAATCCGGTTCTATTTCCTTCGTTTCGAAGAATGCAAAAAGCCAACTAATCTGTCATGATTAGTTGGCTTTTTTATGATTTCTCAGATTCTGCTATCAATCCTCTTTCTTGTCCAATACTTCAAAACAAGAGTTCTTGCTTATAAACTCAGGAACAATGTCTTTCATGGAAGCGACAATCTTCATCTGATCGTAAGTATAACTTAGATCTATCAGCTTTTGGATACGTTCCTTCACTTCATCGTAATCATATTCACGCACAGTGGCAATCATAATCTTCTCGTGATAAGTAGGCTTCGTAAGTTCTTTTACATTCAACAACTCCTCATACAATTTTTCACCATGACGAAGACCGGTGAACTCTATTTTTATCCCCGTACTGCCGGAAAGACTGATCATACGCTTGGCGAGGTCAAGAATCTTCACCGGTCTTCCCATATCAAAAATATAAATCTCACCGCCATTTCCCATACTTCCGGCTTCAAGAACCAAACGGCAAGCCTCAGGAATAGTCATGAAATAGCGAATTATTTCAGGATGCGTAACTGTCACCGGACCACCACGCTGAATCTGATCGCGGAAACGAGGAATAACGGAGCCGTTGGAACCTAAAACATTTCCGAAACGTGTAGTAATGAACTGAGTCGCATGCCCTCCCTCCTTCTGTAGCTTCTTGGCAAGAGACTGCACATAAATCTCACAGATACGTTTAGAACAACCCATCACATTCGTCGGATTGACAGCCTTATCCGTGGAAATCATTACAAATTTCTCAGCACCATATTTCACGGCAAGGTCTGCAACCGTACGCGTACCATATACATTCACTTGAATAGATTCGGACACATTGTCCTCCATCATAGGCACATGCTTATAAGCGGCGGCATGAAATATATACTGAGGCCTGAACTTCTTGAAAACAGCCTCCATACGCGTAGCATTGGAAATATCGGCTATGATAGTCTCCGCATCAATGTCACGCCAACGCTCCTGAAGTTCCAAACGGATATCATGCAAAGGTGTTTCAGCCTGATCTATCAGAATCAATTTATAGGGATTGAACGAGGCCACCTGACGCATAATCTCGCTACCAATGGAGCCGGCAGCACCTGTAATCATCACACGTTTCCCCTCCAAATGAGAAGCAACTTTGTGGATATCTATCACAATCGGATCACGCTGAAGAAGATCTTCAATCTGAATCTCTTTCAATTGCGTATTGTTCAGCATCTGGCTGTTCCACTCACTCAAAGGAGGGGCAGTCATCAATCTGATGTTATGCTCCAAAAGAAGATCGACCATGTCAGACTTCTTCAGCTGCTCCATCTTAGCCGGGGAAATAATGACAATTTGCACATTACGATCGTTCAAATTATCAATCAAAGTAGCATCATTCGGATACACCTTGACTCCCATCATCACCTTATTAATCAATTCCGGCTCATCCGCTATGAAACCGCGAAGACGATAATGATTGCGGAAGTTGACACGCAAAGACTTAGCAATGTTAACTCCGGCTTCTTTGGCACCATAAATAAACACATTAGCACTGTGCGCCCCATCAAAGTTCAACACTTCATAAAGAGTTTTGACGATTACACGAGAACATGCCATCATAGCAAAACTTATGATATATGACATGGACAACACACTGATTGAAGGCAAAGTGAAATTTGTGGAGGTTGACATTATGAAACTTATCAATATCAGCACTCCATACGATACCGACAACGATACAAATATGCGCATGATATCCACAAAGGAAGAAAAACGCAAGACATTGGAGTAGGTACGAAAGACACGGAAAAAAATGAGATTGACAGCTACTGTCCACAAAATTGTCTTGTCGATAGTGGACACCTCTGAGAAAATGCTATTAAAATCATACCTAAGCACATAAGCCAACAGACTGGATATAATTATAATAAGCACGTCTATAAATAAAATAGTCCACATCGGCATCACTTTGATGGACAAATATTGATGAAAGAATAAGCGTTTCATTTGTTTTAGTTCTTTTGTTTTAAACATTGCAAAGATACGGTATTTTGTCTAAAGCCAACAAGAAAAAGATAAAAAATAGCATCAGAAAAAATTATCAACCGCAAAAAAATCCCGCTTTCTGTTTTTCAACAACCTAAAAGCGGGATTAAGGCAATCTTACACTCAAAAAATGACAACTTTTATTACATCAGATTGCTTGCCAATTCACTCAGTTGACTACGTTCTCCTTTCACCAAATTGACATGAGCAAACAGATTCTGGTCACGCATGCGGTCTATCATATAGACAAGTCCGTTGGATTGACTGTCCAGATAAGGTTGGTCTATCTGCTGAATATCACCGGTAAATATCATTTTGGTCCCTTCACCCGCACGGGTAATGATGGTCTTGATTTCATGCGGAGTCAAGTTCTGGGCTTCATCAATGATGCAATAAGTCTCGCTCAAACTGCGCCCGCGAATAAAAGCAAGCGCTTCAATCACCAGCTGCTCGCTTTTCTGCATATCCTCCAACCTTTTCACCTCGCTGGAATTGGAGGCGAACTGATGTTTGATAACATTCAGATTATCGAATAGGGGTTGCATATAGGGAGCCACCTTTTCATTGGCATCGCCCGGAAGAAAACCAATGTCTTTATTGGATAACGCAACAATGGGACGGGCTAAAAGAATCTGCTTATAATCAAGCAGCTTTCCCAAAGCGGCAGCCAATGCCAGCAAAGTTTTTCCAGTTCCAGCCTTACCGGTCAGAGCAACCAACTTGATATTGGGATCGTTCAACACCTCAAAAGCAAAGCTCTGCTCGGCATTCCGCGGTTCGATGCCATAATTCTTCGTCTTATGTACCCGGCACACCGAATGAGCAAAAGGATTGTAACGAGCAAGCACACTGCTACGGTCGCTCTTCAGCACAAAACATTCGTTAGGATGAATGATATCCTTAAAGTCAAATTCACTGATATCCACCCCCTCTTTCGATGAATAAATGCGGTCGATCAAAGCAGGGTCAATGCCCTCGAAAATCTCGTTCGACTTTTCGAATATATCCGCATTCATCACTTTATCGGTGATATAGTCTTCACACAACAGACCGATAGAACGGGCTTTCATGCGCAAGTTCACATCTTTCGTCACAAGAACAGACTTCATTTTCGGATATTTCTCGGTAAGCCAGGCTGTCACAGATAATATCTTATGGTCGGGAATACGTTCGGGAAAAGAGTCATGCACCCGAGGAGAATTCACAGTCCCCGCCACAACAAACAGACGTCCCAACCCTTCACCCAATGGCGCACCTTTGGTAAATAGATCGTCATCGGTAATCAAATCAAGCTCACGAACGAACTCACGGGCGTTGAAATTAATCTGTTCATTGCCCTTCTTGAATTTATCCAATTCTTCAAGAACTACGATAGGAAGATAAATGTCATTCTCCTGAAAATTCTTCAGACAATTGTAATCGTGAAGGATAACGTTCGTATCAATCACAAAATTCTTCTTTGCTCCCATACTCGTTAGATTTTAAATGTTAGTATCTTTGACCTCAAAAAGCAAAGATAGGCGGCATCCCTACAAAAAAATCAGGCAAGCTCGTTTTCTGTATGCAAATTGCGCTATCTTTGTCGCTTTTAAAGATAAACAATTAATAGAGAGAAAAAGATTATTCCGCGGTTAAAAAAATACAAAAATGGATTATCAGAACACTTTAAATTACTTATATAACAGCACCCCCATGTTCCAGCAAGTGGGCGGCAAAGCCTACAAGGAAGGGCTGGAAAACACGTTGATATTGGATGAGCATTTCGGAAACCCGCACCGGACGTTCCGAAGCCTTCATGTAGCAGGTACCAATGGAAAAGGTTCCTGCTCTCATACCCTCGCAGCTATTTTGCAGCAAGCAGGATATCGCGTAGGTCTCTACACCTCTCCCCACCTGATTGATTTCCGCGAACGTATCCGGGTAAACGGACATCCCATACCCGAAGAATACGTCATACACTTTGTAGAAAAAGAACGTGCCTTTTTCGAGCCCTTGCATCCCTCCTTTTTTGAACTGACCACAGCCATGGCTTTCCGATATTTCGCCGATCAGCAAATAGATGTTGCCGTCATCGAAGTGGGGCTGGGCGGACGGCTGGACTGTACCAACATCATTCGGCCGGATGCCTGTATCATTACCAACATCAGCTTTGACCACACCATGTTTTTGGGAAATACATTGGCCCAGATTGCCGGAGAGAAAGCAGGAATCATCAAAAGCGGAATTCCGGTTGTCATCGGCGAAACTACCCCCGAAACCAAACCCATCTTCTCCCAAAAAGCGCAAGAAGTAAACGCCCCCATCTATTTTGCCGAAGAGAACAACTGCGATGATTATCCCGACATAGAATTTGAGCTGAAAGGACTCTACCAAAAGAACAACAAACGAACCATCCTCACCGTACTCCCGCTTCTGAAAAAGGCAGGATATTGCCTGAATGAACAAGCCGTACGCAATGGATTCGCCCATGTCACCGAACTGACAGGGCTCATGGGACGCTGGCAAAAACTCCAAGACTCCCCTACCCTGATTTGCGACACCGGCCACAACGTAGGGGGTATCACCTATATCGCAGAACAACTGAAACAACAAACTTACCGCCACCTCCACATAATCATCGGTATGGTGAATGACAAAGATATCCGAGGAGTACTGGCACTATTACCCAAAGATGCCACCTACTATTTCACCAAAGCAAGCGTAAAACGCGCATTGTCTGAAAGCGAATTAAAAGCGCTTGCCGCTTCTGTAGGGCTGAAAGGAGAGTGCTATCCAGACGTTCCCTCAGCCGTACGAGACGCACAAGAAAAAAGCCTTCCAGACGATTTTATCTTCGTAGGAGGCAGCAGTTTTATCGTTGCCGATTTATTGGCAAACCGCAATGCGCTCAATCTTCACTAAATTTGAAGAAGGTGTGTCGAAACTACTTCTACACCATCTGCGGCTGGAAAGTGTGATTATGTAAGCTTTTCATAGTCCTCGACACACCTCCTTCAACATGCAATCCGGAAAAAGTCAGAAAAGGAGCCTGAAAGAGGCTTTCGCCCTGACTTCCCCGAAATTCACAATCCGATTCAGTCCGGCATAATTGCAAGGGCCGCGAGCCCCGGCCATCCCCCATGCCAAAACAAACGAAGCCCCCGTACCATCGGCACGGGGGCTTCTACTGAAAAAAACGGCGGCTACCTA
>NZ_JAICZW010000114.1 GCF_029057325.1 Bacteroides sp.
TATACGGACTTTCCTGAAACTTGCAAGGGCAGGGTGCGATAAATCCGGTTTTTATAACACTTATTATAGGCATTGCCCGTTTTTTCTTTTCTTCTAAATATTTTTTAAGGAAAAAAACGGGCTTTTCTTTTCTGAAAACTATGCTTCTTTTTCATCAAAAGATAGCTTGTTGTTCATTGTTTCATGCCTTCTCTTGCAGCATCTCTTCCATCTTCAGCACTTCGTCGCGGTATTGGGCGGCTTCGATGAAGTCGAGCCGTTTGGCGGCTTCTTGCATCAGCTTCTTTGTGCGTTCGATGCTCTTCTCCAGTTGGGCACGGCTCATGTATTGCACAATCGGGTCGGCGGCAGCGGATGAGGCTGTCTCTTTCTCCACGTAGGGGCGGGGAGCGGAGCTTGTGGGGCTCTTGTCGGCCTTGTCGCCGGTGGTTTCGGAGGTGGCGAATACATGAAGGCCTTTCGCCTTCTTGATTTGTTGGGGGGTGATGCCGTGCTCTTCGTTGTACCTCAGCTGCTTCTCGCGGCGGCGGTTGGTTTCGTCGATGGTCAGCTGCATGCTGTCCGTGATTTTGTCGGCATACATGATGACCATGCCGTTCACGTTGCGGGCGGCACGTCCGGCGGTCTGTGTCAGCGAGCGGTGGGAGCGGAGGAAGCCTTCTTTGTCCGCATCGAGGATGGCGACTAAGGAGACTTCGGGCAAGTCGAGGCCTTCGCGCAGCAGGTTGACTCCTACCAGCACGTCGTAGAGGCCGTCGCGCAGGTCGCTCATGATTTGCACGCGCTCCAGGGTATCCACGTCGCTGTGGATGTAGTTGCACCGCACGTTGTTGTTCAGCAGGTATTCGGTCAGCTCTTCCGCCATGCGTTTGGTGAGGGTGGTGACGAGGGTACGCTCGTCTTTCTCGATGCGCTGCTGAATCTCTTCCATCAGGTCGTCTATCTGGTTCTGGCTGGGGCGTACTTCGATGATGGGGTCCAGCAGGCCTGTGGGACGGATGACCTGTTCCACCACGATGCCTTCCGATTTCATCAGTTCATAGTCGGCAGGCGTGGCGCTGACGTAAATCACCTGTTTCGCCATCTCTTCAAACTCGTCGAACTTCAGGGGGCGGTTGTCCATGGCGGCAGGCAGGCGGAAGCCGTATTCCACGAGGTTCACCTTGCGGGCGCGGTCGCCTCCATACATGGCGCGTATCTGCGGAACGCTGACGTGGCTCTCGTCGATAACTATCAGGAAATCTTCGGGAAAGAAGTCGAGCAGGCAGTAGGGGCGGGTACCGGCCGCACGTCCGTCGAAGTAGCGCGAATAGTTCTCGATGCCTGAGCAGTGTCCCAATTCGCGTATCATTTCCATGTCGTATGTCACCCGTTCCTGCAGGCGTTTGGCTTCAAACGGGCGTCCTTCGCTCTCGAACCATTGCACCTGCTTGTGCAGGTCGTCCTCTATTTCGTGGATGGCGCGCAGGGTGGCCTCTTTGGTGGTCATGAAGAGGTTGGCGGGGTAGATTTTATAGGTGTCGAAACGGGAGACCGTCACGCCGCTTACGGGGTCCACCTCTTCGATGCTGTCCACTTCGTCGCCCCAGAACACGACGCGCAGCAGGTTGTCGGCGTAGGCCAGGTAGATGTCCACAGTGTCGCCTTTCACGCGGAAGTTCCCGCGGTTCAGGTCGATGTCGTTGCGCACGTAGAGGCTCTCTACCAGCCGGCGCAGGAAGACGTTGCGGCTGAAGTTTTTGCCTTGCTGCACTTCGATGACGTTGTTGTAGAAGTCGGAGGGGTTTCCCATGCCGTAGATGCACGACACGGAGGAGACCACCACCACGTCCTTTCTGCCGGAGAGCAGGGCGGAGGTGGCGGCAAGGCGCAGTTTGTCTATCTCGTCGTTGATGGCGAGGTCTTTCTCGATATAGGTGTCCGATGCGGGCAGGTAGGCTTCGGGCTGGTAGTAGTCGTAGTAGGAGACGTAGTATTCAACGGCGTTGTTCGGAAAGAAGCCCTTGAACTCGCTGTACAATTGGGCGGCAAGCGTCTTGTTGTGGCTCAGTACCAGGGTGGGCTTGTTGATTTGGGCGATGACGTTGGCGATGGTGAATGTCTTTCCCGAACCGGTAACGCCGAGCAGCGTCTGTGCGGGAAGTCCCTGGCGCACGCCTTCGGTGAGCTGTGCGATGGCTTCCGGTTGGTCGCCGGTGGGCTGGTAGGCGGATGTTAATTCGAATTTGTTCATTTTTCTTTGCTTTGAATCGCGGCTTTTTCGATTTGCAGGAGTTAAAAGGAGTTGTCACTCCTAAGCCGGCTTGTCGGCCGATAATTCCTCTAACTCCTTTTAGCCCCTGTCAATGAAAGAGCCGTGGCTTTGAATCGGCAATATTCGGTAAAATCTTTGAGATAAACAAAAAAATTATTTACTTTGCGGCATTGATAAATAACCGTTAAATACCATAAAACATGATTTGGAACGAGAGCATTGAATGCATGGACCGCGAAAGCCTTCGCAAAATCCAGGGCATTCGCCTGAAGAAAACCGTGGAGCGTGTCTATCACGACACCCCCTTCTACCGTAAGAAGATGCAGGAATTGGGGGTCACTCCCGATGACATTAACAGCATAGACGACATCGTGAAACTGCCTTTCACGACAAAATATGATTTGCGCGACAACTATCCCTTCGGGCTTTGCGCCGTGCCGATGAGCCAGATTGTGCGCATCCACGCTTCGTCGGGAACCACCGGAAAGCCTACCGTGGTGGG
>NZ_JAICZW010000115.1 GCF_029057325.1 Bacteroides sp.
TCCTGAAGGAACTGAACATCAAGGCGCTGGTTATCATCGGTGGTGATGACTCCAACACCAACGCTTGTGTATTGGCTGAGTATTATGCTGCGAAGAACTACGGCATACAGGTAATCGGTTGCCCGAAGACCATCGACGGTGACTTGAAGAACGATATGATTGAGACTTCTTTCGGTTTCGATACTGCTTGTAAGACTTACTCTGAAGTAATCGGTAATATCCAACGCGACTGCAACTCCGCCCGCAAGTACTGGCACTTCATCAAGCTGATGGGACGTTCCGCTTCCCACATCGCTTTGGAATGCGCTTTGCAGGTACAGCCCAACATCTGTATCATCTCTGAGGAAGTAGAAGAGAAGAATCTCTCTTTGGATGACATCGTGACCAACATCGCTCAGGTGGTTGCCGACCGTGCAGCTCAAGGCAACAACTTCGGTACCGTATTGATTCCCGAAGGTTTGGTTGAGTTCATCCCCGCCATGAAGCGTCTGATTGCCGAACTGAACGACTTCCTTGCTGCCAATGCCGAAGAGTTCGCTCAAATCAAGAAGTCTGCTCAGCGTGACTACATCATCCGTCACCTCTCTGCGGAGAACTCCGCTATCTATGCAAGCCTGCCCGAAGGCGTGGCACGCCAGTTGTCTTTGGACCGCGACCCGCACGGAAACGTACAGGTATCTCTGATTGAGACTGAAAAGCTGCTGTCTGAAATGGTAGGCACGAAGCTGGCTCAGTGGAAGGAAGAGGGCAAGTATGTAGGCAAGTTCGCTGCTCAGCACCACTTCTTCGGTTACGAAGGACGTTGCGCCGCTCCGTCCAACTTCGATGCCGACTACTGCTACTCATTGGGTTATGCGGCTTCCGCATTGATTGCCAACGGCAAGACCGGTTACATGTCTTCCGTACGCAACACGACTGCTCCGGCTGAAGAGTGGATTGCAGGCGGTGTGCCCATCACGATGATGATGAACATGGAACGTCGTCACGGCGAAATGAAGCCGGTTATCCAAAAGGCGCTGGTGAAACTGGACGGTGCTCCGTTCAAGGCATTTGCCGCTCAGCGCGACCGTTGGGCTTTGGAGACAGATTATGTATATCCGGGTCCTATCCAATACTTCGGTCCTACAGAGGTTTGTGACCAACCGACAAGGACACTGCAATTGGAACAGGCTAAATAAAGCTGACGAATCAGTTTAAGTGTGACTGTTATAAAATGAAAGGGCGGGTCATTCCGCCCTTTCTTCTACTCGTATATGGCACCCGCAAAATCAACCGCAAAATCATCCGCAAAGTCCAGGCGTAAACCCGCTGTCCGTCGTTCCTCTTCCCCACGGGGCAGGAAGAAGGTGCAGGAACGTGTTATGCCTGTATGGATGCGTAATCTCTTGACGGTGTGCATCGTGGTTGTCTTTTCTGCCGGATTCTATTGGTTCTGTGTCCGTCCTTACGCTTATCGTTGGAAGCCGTGCTATGGAATGAAAGGTTACGGGGTTTGTCTGCCTTGCAGTTACGAGGTACATGGCATCGACATCTCCCACTATCAGGGTAAAATCGATTGGGAGACGCTGTCCCGGAATCGGCATACAGAGTTCCCTCTCTGTTTTATCTTCCTAAAGGCGACTGAAGGGGGTGACCACGGAGACGACACGTTTGCACAGAACTTCGGCGAGGCACGCAAGTATGGTTTCATCCGTGGTGCTTACCATTATTTCATTCCGAAGACCGATGCGGACAAGCAGGCGGACTTCTTCATCCGTACCGTACAACTGGAAAAGGGAGATCTCCCTCCTGTGCTCGATGTGGAGACTATCGGCAAAAAGCAGTCGCCGCAAGAACTGAAGAGAGCCGTCAAAACCTGGCTGGACAAGGTGGAATCCCATTACGGCGTGAAGCCCATTCTTTATACTTCCTATAAATTCAAGGAACGTTATCTCAACGATTCCGTCTTCAACACCTATCCCTATTGGATAGCCCATTACTACGTGGACTCCGTGCGCTACGAAGGCCAATGGAACTTCTGGCAGCATACTGATGTGGGCACTGTGCCCGGCATTGAGAAGGAGGTCGATTTGAATGTGTTCAACGGCGTGTTGGAGGAGTTGCAGACACTCACCCTGCCATGACATCCTATTTTTAGCGGCAACTTCTTTCCCGATTCGCACGAATTGCCTATTTTTGTGCCCATTAATGATTGAAAACCATGGAAACTACAAGAACAATGAATGCGCCGCGGATAGGACATGCGCGTGTGGACGTAGCCGATGTGCTGCGCGGACTGGCGGTGATGGGCATCATCATCCTACACTCTATCGAAC
>NZ_JAICZW010000116.1 GCF_029057325.1 Bacteroides sp.
TTTTCAAAGAGGTACCGGAAGAAACTAAGCTGACTCAACAAGAAGCTTTTGCCGGAATCGCACTTGCAATGGCCGGTGCAGACGGAAGTATCGCCGAATCAGAATGGGCAGGAATCGTCAACTACATCCGCCGCTTGAGAATATATGACAACTTCTCCGGTCCGGCTTTCGACAAGTTGTTCGACAAGTTGTTCAGAATCCTGAGAAACCAAGGTCCCAGCGCATTGGTTAACGCTTCTGTAGAGAGCCTCTCCGATGATCTGAAACTTACGGCTTTTGCCTGCGCAGTAGATATCGCATTGGCAGACGGCGTGCTGGAAGAGGAGGAAAAGGAACTGATCAACCAAATGGCGGAAATTCTTGAAATCCCCGATCAAACGGCTATCTCCATCATCGAGGTAATGATTATTAAGAACAAAGCCTGATAGGCAATTCTTTCCTCCGGGAAGAATTAGAAAAACTCAGGTGTGTCGAAATCGAGAAAAGAGCACAAATCTGTGTTCCAACCTTTATTCGACACACCTTTCTTTTTTTGTCAAACTGTCTGTTTCACGACCCCATACAAGTTATCCCTTCTTTTCAAGCAACTTCACTATCGCCTCGCGATAGACCTTATGGTGAGGCATACCGCCAAAGAGTCCGGCCAAAGGAGGAAGCAACACCTTCAGGTAATCGCCGTTGTCAAACGTGATTTCGCAGACATACGCACCTATCCAGTTTTTCTTCATGCTGCACTTCTCCACCTGCGAAAGCGGATAGACCGGCAGAATGTCGGAAGCGCTGAAGGGAGACTCCACGTTCATGGCCACCGGCAGAATGTCCGCCACAAGTTCCGGATCGGTAATCTCCACATGCTCGTAGTACCACCTCTCTTTTTCGCAGGGAACTATCACCAGATAGTCTTCCGAAAATCCCATATAGGCATCAAAGTCGGCCTCTTTACTCTTAGTTACATAGAGCAGCGGCGCGTCGGAAAGAGGCTGGATAAGGTTACTGGAAGGGTCGTAAGCCACTCCGGAAAAGAAGCGGCGCAGCTTCACCTTCTTTACCACTGCGTGAATACCTGCCTTGAAGTGCTGGCCTTCGGGAAGATTACTCTCTATACAGGCAATCATGTTTGCCTCGCTGAAAATTGACATATCCTAAAAAATGATTATAAGTTAAGTTGGTTTGTTATGAATGACAAAAATAATACTTACCAACTTTATTTCATGCATCCGAACGGATAAGTTTTCGTTAAAAGCGATTTCTCAAGAGAAAGTCAGCAGCCGGGGAGGAACCGCCGCTTACTTTATCCGCTCCCTGAACGCCTCCGGCAACTCCGGCATCGCCCCACTCTGCGTACAGACGTATGCCGAAACCTCTGTGGCCAACTTATGTGCTTCGGGCACCGCCTTTCCGCTGAGGATGGCGGCAGTGAAAGCGGCGGTGAAGGAGTCGCCTGCGCCGACCGTGTCCGCCACCTTCACCTTCGGCGTCTCCTGGAAAGAGACCACGCCCGGCGTGAAGACATAGCTGCCGTTGGTGCCGCAAGTCAGGATAAGCATCTTCAGATTGTACTTGGCCAGCAGAATCCAGCACTTGTCCTGCAGGTCGATACCGGGATAGCCGAAGATACGGCTGACAGTCACCAGCTCCTCATCGTTTATCTTGAGGACGTTGCAGCGGCGCATCGACTCGCAGAGAATCTCCTTGGTATAGAAGCCTTGACGGAGGTTGATGTCGAATATCTTCAGCTGACCGTCCACATCGGGCATCGTGTCGAGGAAGTGGTTGATGGTGGCACGGCTCACCGCACTGCGTTGCGCCAGCGAACCAAAGCAGACGGCACGCGTGCGAAGCGCCAAGTCGCGCAGCTCGTCCGTGAAGGGGATGTTGTCCCACGCCACGCCCTCGCGGATGTCATAGCAAGGCACGCCCACAGCATCCAGTGTCACCTGCACCGTACCCGTCGGATAGGGCACGCGCTCTATCTGTGTGCGAAGGCCTTTCCGAGCAAAGACCTTCAGTATCTCGTCACCATCGGCATCGGCACCTACGGCACTGACCACGCGGCTGTCGAAACCAAATTGCGATACATGATAGGCAAAGTTGGCCGGAGCACCGCCTATCTTCTTTCCTTCGGGGAGGCAGTCCCACAGTGCTTCTCCCATTCCTACGATTACATTGTTCATGGTAATAATATTTTATAGATTTACATTCACTATTTTCAGCCTGACAGGTGGTAGCCTCAGTCGTTACTTGAGGCTACCTCAGTCGTTATTTGAGGCTGCCTCAGTCGTTACTTGAGGCTACCTCAGTCGTTATGTTTCCCCCACCCCCTTCAGAAGGTACTGTAGAGGCGTTTTTTTCTCGTTTTTCTTCGTTTTTTTATCTTTTCCGGCATCAGTGCCTCATTTTCGTCATGTAGAAAAATAAGTACACGACCCCTACCGTCATCACCGCCACGGCACCGCTCTGTCCCATCGCATCGCTCGCCACGCCCATCGCCAGCGGGAAGACCGTTCCGCCAAAGAGTCCCATAATCATCAGCCCGCTGACCTCGTTCTTCTTCTGCGGCAGGGCGAGCAGCGCTTGCGAGAAGACAATCGGGAAGATGTTGGAATTGCCAAAACCCACCAAAGCGATGCAAACGTAAATCATCGTCCGGTCGTGGCTGACAAAAAGTCCTGCCATCGCCGCCAACATGCACAACACGCTGATGGCAAAGAATGTTCGCGAAGCCATCTTCTGCAAGATGAAGGCGCCCAGGAAGCAGCCCGCCGTGCGGAAGATGAAGTAGAGGCTCGTGGCAAAACCGGCATCCGCCAACGTCATGCCCAGCCGCTCCATCAGAATCTTGGGAGCCGTGGTGTTGGTGCCCACATCAATGCCCACGTGGCACATAATGCCCACGAAGCAAAGCAAGATGAACGGTTTGCCCAGCAAGGCAAGGCACTCGCCGAAGGTAGAAGGACGTCCCTCCTCCCGCTCCTCGTGGATGGAGGTAGTCCCCAGCCAAAGAATCGCCGCCACCGCTACCAGCATATAGACGGGAAACAGCACCCGCCATCCCATGCCGAACGTAGGGATGGATTGCGTGGCCCCCCACATGGCGATGTACGGAGCCAGGAACGAAGCAATCGCCTTGACAAACTGCCCGAAGGTGAGCGAGCTTGCCAGCCGTTCGCCGCTGACGATATTGGAAAGCAGCGGATTGAGCGACGTCTGCATCAGCGCGTTACCGATGCCCAGCAACGAGAAGGAGGCGAGCATCAGCCCATATCCGTCACCGAAAACGGGCAACAGCAGCGACACGAAGGTGACGACAAGGCTCAACAGCACCGTCTTCCGGCGGCCGATGCGGTTCATCAACATGCCCGTGGGCACGGAGAAGATGAGGA
>NZ_JAICZW010000117.1 GCF_029057325.1 Bacteroides sp.
TCCGCACACTCATCGACCGGGTACTGAAAAAAGTAAGCGCCGACCCCGCCTCCTCCCCCACTCCACCCGCTCCGGCCGCCGACCCGTTCGCCGGAACCCTATTTGCCCAGCCGCAACCCTCCGTACCCGAAAAAAAGGCTCCCACGCAAGGCGATTTGTTTGCAAATTTTGCGGACGAGGGGACGGGCGGTTTCAAAAATTCAAATCTCACGCGGTTAGAGTCGCTGTTTGTGGACTATCAACTGATTGATACAGAAACAAAAAGAAGCAAAATTATTCAAAAGTTATTGACAACGAAAATTCTCGCAATAGACACGGAAACCACCGGAACCGAACCGATGGAGGCCGAACTGGTGGGAATGAGCTTCAGCGACGCCGAAAACCGTGCCTACTACATCCCCGTTCCCGCCGAACGCGAAGAAGCCTTAAAAATTGTGAACGAATTCCGTCCGCTCTTCGAAAACGAACAAACGATGAAAGTGGGACAGAACATCAAGTATGACATGCTCATCCTCCAGAACTACGGAGTCCAAGTGAAGGGCAAGCTCTTCGACACCATGCTCGCCCACTACGTGCTCCAACCCGAACTGCGCCACAACATGGACTACCTGGCGGAAATCTACCTGCACTACCAGACCATCCACATCGACGAACTGATAGGAGCACGAGGCAAGAACCAGAAGAACATGCGCGACCTGCCGCCCGAAGAAATCTATCGCTATGCCTGCGAAGACGCCGACGTCACCCTCAAGCTGAAGAACGTGCTGGAGAAGGAACTGAAGGCACAGGGAGCCGAACCTCTGTTCTACGAAATAGAAATGCCGCTGGTGCCCGTACTGGTCAACCTCGAGAGCAACGGCGTGCTGCTCGACACGGAAGCCCTGCGGCAGTCGTCGGCACACTTCACCGCCCGCCTGCAAGAGATTGAAAAAGAAATCTATGAGATGGCAGGCGAAACGTTCAACATCAGCTCCGCCAAGCAGGTGGGCCAAATACTCTTCGACAAACTGCGCATCGTGCAGAAGGCGAAAAAAACGAAAACCGGACAATACGTCACCTCCGAAGAGGTGCTGCAAGGCTATCGCGGCAAGCACGACATCATCGGAAAGATACTGGACTACCGCGGACTGAAGAAACTGCTGAGCACCTACATCGACGCCCTGCCCCAACTCATCAACCCGCGCACGGGACGCATCCACACCTCCTTCAACCAGGCGGTGACCGCCACCGGACGGCTCAGCTCCAGCAACCCCAACCTGCAGAACATCCCCATCCGCGACGATGACGGCAAGGAAATCCGCAAGGCGTTCATCCCCGACCCCGGCTGCGAGTTCTTCTCCGCCGACTACTCGCAGATAGAACTGCGCATCATGGCGCACCTGAGCGAAGACCGGAACATGATAGACGCCTTCTGCAGCGGACACGACATCCACGCCGCCACCGCCGCCAAAATATACAAGGTGGACATCGCCGACGTAACCGACGACATGCGCCGCAAGGCGAAGACCGCCAACTTCGGCATCATCTACGGCATCTCCGTCTTCGGCCTGGCCGAACGCATGGACGTCTCGCGCCAGGAGGCGAAAGAGCTGATAGACGGCTACTTCGAGACCTACCCGCAGGTGAAAGAGTATATGGACAAGAGCATCCAGGTGGCACGCGAAAACGGCTACGTGGAGACCATCTTCCACCGCAAGCGCTACTTGCCAGACATCAACTCGCGCAACGCCGTGGTCCGTGGCTACGCCGAACGGAATGCCATCAACGCCCCCATCCAGGGCAGCGCCGCCGACATCATCAAAGTGGCCATGGCCCACATCCACCAGCGCTTCCAATCCCTCAACCTGAAAGCGAAGATGATTTTGCAGGTACACGACGAACTGAACTTCAGCGTCCCCACAGAGGAAAAGGAACTGGTACAGAAAATCGTCATCGAAGAGATGGAGCAGGCATACCGCATGCACGTGCCCCTGAAAGCCGACTGCGGATGGGGAGAGAACTGGTTGCAGGCACACTAAAACACTGGTTGTCCATCAGCATGAAGATGTGTCAAAACAAGAAAAAGATAATGAAATGATAGATATTAGACACGGAATTACACGGATTTCACGGATTCTTTAAGAAAAAAACATGTAAATCCGTGTAATCCGTGCCTAAAAGAAAGTGAGATGCATGTTTTGACACACCTACATTTTTTTCTTGCCTAAAAGAAAAAGACTCAGGCACAGGATAAACATAATACACTGATTATTAGATATAAAATAACAATCTGACAGACACAAGTGTTCAACGTGACAGACACAAGTGTTCAAGCTGACAGACACAAGTGTTTGAGACGACAGAGGCAAGTGTCTGCCAAGCCGGGGAGTATAGGGGAAATTGCAGAAGTCATTTTCTTGCTGATTTAATTCCGCCAACAGGCTATGCTTATCTTTTTCCGTAAACCAGATACCGGTGTGGTTCTCAAACGGATTATATCCGCTTGTCTTCAGCCTGCACGCCGTTGACGGCCTCGGTCGCTTCAAATTCTATCCATTGCGGATAGTCTTGCGAGAAGCTCCAGAGAGAGTGGAAAAAGGTGCTTGTGGATAGTCGGAGGCGGGCATATTGTAGTCATACAAAAAGACAATTCCTTGACTAAGTACTTTGTGATTACGGCCTTATCCCATCCTCTTCAAAAAGATCACCTGAAGGTCACCAGCAAAAGAAAAAGCACCTACAGGAACTCTGTAAGTGCTTGATTTAATTCGTGGACCAGCCTGGGCTTGAACCAGGGACCTCCAGATTATGAGGCTCTAAATTTCATCCTATTAAATTGCAATATGTCAACGTATTAATAATCTCATTGGAAGTTTATCAGTCAACAATTAGTCAACAGCTAAACCTATGGTACAAAGTTAAATATTAGTTTCCTATATTCCAAAGAATTGGGTTGTTAGTATGTAACATTCGTAGTGCTTATATAAAAAAAGAAAACAGCATAAGAGTTTCCTCAAATGCTGTTCTTTGTAAATTACGATAGCAATTATCTATCTACGTTTCATTTCATAGTTTTCTTCTGATTCAGAATCTACAGCTTTGAGATATAATTCTGTATCTGTAAGTTTTGTAATAGTAACTTCCTTACCCCATAGCCATTCAGTACTTCTAAGGATAAGTCTGTCTCCTTTTACTGAACTTGCAAAGTAATATGTATTGTAGCCATCATTATATCCCCCATTGCCATCTTCGTCCTCAAAGAAAATGTATTCACCTGTCACATCTTCTTCCCAATCTTCTTTCTCATTATTGTCGTTGTATTCCCAACCATAGCATTTAACCATATCCCATGTCCCTTTGAGATTTGCTAAAGAGATTTCAACAGTTGGTTCATCTTCATCATCGCTACAAGCTGTAAAGTTTACAGCCAACATGACCATTAACAAGGTCATTCCTAAAAATCTTAATGTTTTCATTGTTTAAATAGTTATTTAGTTAAAAATTAGGAGATTTATCCCCTTTGTTTAAATCATTGCTAAATCCATCGTCAAAACTAAGAATATTACCATCAAGGTAGTTTATTAACTTCCCAGAGTAGAAGTCGTTTCCATCCCATTGGATTTTAAGCCTAATTAAATCCGTTCCTTCCACTTTTTCTAAGTACCATAATCCATAGGTTGAGTATTCATTAACAACTTCCCAATCTGAGTAGCTAATATTCCCATTTATAAATCCCTTAGTTCTTTCTGCTGCTTTGGTATATCTAATAACTTGTTTATTGGTAGAGAATTTGTAACTCATAAATGTTTTAGATAATTCGTTATTAACTTCTCTGTACCAACTACCATAAAGCATGGTATAATATTCATTGATAGTATTGTCATCTGTACTATCATTACTAATGTTATCATCGCCACAGGAGCTAAATCCTAGGCATAACGTAACCAATAATGAAATGGCTAATAATCTAAATGTTTTCATATTTTATGGTTTAAAATTAATCGTTACAGTTTTATTCCCTTTTCTAGTAGTTATAACTACTAAATAAATTTTATTAGCACTTGAACTTCTATAAGCAACCGCTTTTACCTCTGTGTTCCCTTGTTGTACAACCGACATATAAGTATCTTTGTTATATTGGTTGGGATATAATGTTATTTTATCTCCAGCAATGGCTATATCCACAGTCGTATTATTATCGTTCACCAACATATTAGGACAGTCAAATTGTTCTGATGTATAACTTCCTTGGCTATCGTTAATAGTAGCTGATATTGGTTTAAACAGCATGGTTTGAGCAATTATTAGAGTTGCAAAGCAAATCTGTATTAGTAAGAAGGATAAAACTCGTTTCATAATAAATGTGATATTAGAGCATAAATTTATTTCCACAATTATGGCATTTAAAGCTATGTATAGGACCATAAGCATCACGTAGCCCAGTACTTGAACCATCTGCATGGCATATAGCTCCACATTTAGGGCATCTGCGTGTTATTTGTTTACGTTTTTGTCTTGACCAATAACAAATGCCAAATAAAAAAGCACCACTTAAAATAGCAAGAAGAAATTCTGATTCCATCTTTTAATAAATTATGCTAACCAAGCTCCCTATGGATAAGCTGTTAATAAATCAAGCATTGGGGAACATATAATCCAGTTTGATTACCAATGCTATAACGGATGCAAATATAATAATATTATTATGAATAAAAGAAATATAAAAGGAATAAACCTATAT
>NZ_JAICZW010000118.1 GCF_029057325.1 Bacteroides sp.
AATATATATAGTGTTATGGTCATTGAATAGCTCAATGGCTATGCAAAAATATATATTTGCATTGATTTGGAAAAAGAATTTCCGGAAAAAAGCAAGGAGGTTTTAATCATTGGAGGCGGAGACGGCTTGACTGAAAAAGCCGTCTTCTTTTGACTTTCTCTGTATTTCGTTCGTCTATTTCTTATATTTTCTTTACATTTGCTCACCTATAATCTTAAGTCAAAAGAAGAAAGATGAAACAAGTCTATCCATGTATTTTATTCTTTTTGTGTCTGCTGAGCCTCGGATTGGCTTCCTGTACCCGTACTGCTCCCCGTTACCGTATCGGTGTTTCCCAATGCAGTGACGATGAATGGCGGAGGCAGATGAACAGCGAGATTACCCGTGAAGCCCGATTCTATGACGGTGTGCTGGTGGAGGTGCGTACTGCCAAGGATGACAATGCGCGGCAGGAAGAGGATATCCGCCATTTCATCAATGAAGGGGTGGACCTGTTGGTAGTAGCGCCCAATGAAGCTCAGTCTATTACTCCGGTAGTGGAGGAAGCCTATAACAAGGGTATTCCCGTGATATTGGTGGACCGCAAAATCTCTTCCGACAAATATACTGCCTACATCGGAGCCGACAACCATGCGATAGGACGGGAAGTGGCCGCCTATATCGGTACGCTGTTGCAGGGCAGCGGTTCTGTGGTGGAGATTACGGGACTTTCCGGTTCCACTCCTGCCATTGAGCGGCACAAAGGTTTCCTGGAAGGCCTGTCGGCTTATCCGGACATACGCTTGCTGGCTACCGGAGAGGGAGCCTGGCAGAGTGGTCCGGCAGGCAGAAAGATGGAAGCACTGCTCGACAGCTTTCCGCAGATTGACGTGGTGTTTGCGCAGAACGACCGTATGGCTTCGGGTGCCTACGAGGCGGCTCTTCGCAGACAGCGGACCGGACGGATGAGCTTTGTAGGCATCGATGCCCTGTCCGGCTATGGATTGGAAGATATATTGGCAGACAGGCTGACAGCCTCTTTCATTTATCCCACGGGTGGCGACCGGGTGGTGCAGATTGCCATGAGCATATTGCAAGGCCGGGAATTTCCGCGTGAGACGATACTGGGTACCTCGGTGGTGGACAGCACCAATGCGCCTGTCATGAAGATGCAGACGGCGCACATCAGTACCCTCGATGAAAAGATAGAAACCCTGACCGGACGGATGAGCCAATACTTGGCCCGATATGCCACACAGCAGGTGGTGTTGTATGGCAGTCTGTTCGCGTTGTTGCTGGTGGTGGGGCTACTGGTAGCCGTCTATCTCTCCTTGCATGCCAAGAACCGGCTGAACCGCGAACTGTCCATGCAGAAGGGAAAGCTGGAGGAACAGAAGGAGCAGCTGGTGGTGCAGAAAGAGCAGCTGATAGAGCAGAAGACCCAGCTGGAACAACTCTCGCGCGAACTGGAAGAGGCCACGCATGCCAAACTGGTCTTCTTCACCAACGTCTCGCACGATTTCCGTACGCCGCTGACCCTGATAGCCGACCCCATCGAGCAGCTGTTGGCCAATCCTGCCCTTGACAGTCAGTCGCACCGGCTCCTTGAACTGATGAAGAGGAATGTGCGCATCCTCCTCCGGTTGGTGAACCAGATACTGGACTTCCGAAAGGTGGAAAACGGGCGTATGGAGTTGCATCTTGCACCGTTCGACCTGCTCGGCAGTCTCCGCAGCTGGAACGACTCTTTCCGCATGGCATTGCTGAAGAAGCACATCACCTTCCACTTCGAAGCCCCTTCCGATACCGACTTCCGGATGATGGCTGATGCGGAAAAGATGGAACGTATTTATTTCAACTTGTTCTCCAATGCGCTGAAATACACACCGGAGAACGGAAAGATAACCGTCCGCCTCTCCCTCACCGGACAAAACTATCTGCTGTCTGTCTTCAATTCCGGCAGCTACATCTCCGCGGCCGATGTGAAGGCCATCTTCGAGCGTTTCTATCAGGTGGACGGGCATCAGGCCGGTACCGGTATCGGTCTTGCACTGGTGCGTGCCTTTGTAGAGATGCATGGCGGCGACATTACGGCAGGCAGTGACGAGAAAGGCACTACCTTCACTGTCACCTTCCCTTGGCAGGAGGTCTCGCAGTATCATCCTACTGTTGTGACGTTGCCTGCTGATAAACAGGAGGTGGTTTCTATGCTGGTAGATGCCGAAATGGCCGAGGCGGAAGAGGGAGAGAAGGCGGAGTCCGGTCCGGTGGTGCTGGTGATTGACGACAATGCCGATATCCGCAGCTATGTGACGTCTCTGTTGTCGGGTGAATACCGCGTGCTGGCTGCGGCGGATGGTGCGGAGGGCATCCGTCTGGCGATGAAGTACGTGCCCGATGTGATTGTTTCGGATGTCATGATGCCCGGTGTGGACGGCGTAGAGTGTTGCCGCCGTCTGAAGAGTGAGTTGCAGACCTGCCACATCCCGGTGATTCTGCTGACGGCCTGTTCGCTGGACGAGCAGCGTATCCAAGGCTATGACGGCGGTGCCGATTCCTACATCTCCAAGCCGTTTAATTCGCAGTTGCTCTTGTCTCGTATCCACAATCTACTTGCGAATCGCCGCCAGCTGAAGCAGTTCTTCGGCGACGGACAGACGATTGAGAAGGAATCCATCAGCGATATGGACAAGGATTTCGTCGCCCGTTTCAAGTCGCTGGTCGAAGAGAAGATGAAAGATACTGAACTCAATGTGGAAGACTTAGGACGAGAGATGGGCATGAGCCGTGTGCAGCTCTACCGCAAGTTGAAGTCGCTCACCAATTACTCGCCCAACGAGCTGTTACGGCAGATGAGGCTGAAGAAAGCCGCCTCTCTGCTGGCCTCTTCGGACATGACAGTGGCCGAGGTGGCCTACGAAGTGGGTTTCTCGTCACCTTCCTACTTCACGAAGTGTTATAAAGAGCAGTTTGGGGAGAGTCCCACGGAGTTTTTGAAGCGAAAGGGATAAGGTTCTATACATTTCACTTTATTCTATAATTTGCCAATACCCTTGTTTTCTGCCTCCTACACGTTTCAACAGTCCGAGTTCTTGAAGGCGAGAAAGATTATACTTTACGCCATCTTCTGTGATGTTCAGAATACTTTCACTGATTTCCTTCCGAGTCGCTTCAGGATGCTCTTTTAATAATGATAGTATAGCCTGTTGCTGTTCTGTCAGGCTTTGTATGAGCTTTTGGGTAGTCTTTTGGGTAGTCTTTTGGGTAGTCTTTTGGGTAGTTGCCCTTTCAGGATACTCAAACTTGAATGTCGTCCAAATACCCGAAGCATCATAACGGAACTCCGGTGTAGAAAATCCGTCATTCTTGCAAGCCATGATAATACGTTCTATGCCTCGCCCCCATGCTTCAATCTCTCCGGAACGAAAGAACGCATTGGCAATATCGGGATTATAGGGGAAACTTCGGTGTGATGATAATAATGTTTCCACAGTCCAACCGTCCGGTAAGACACCACCATTCACTATTTCTAATTTATTTTCATACACACGGATTTGGATGGGAGAAGATTCTGCATAATCCTTATTGATGCAAGCATTCAACAATGCTTCACGCAGAGCCTCTTGTGGTATAGGCAATGTCTCTATACGTTGGATATCTTCGTAGGTAATGATGGCTTTCATATATTTAGTACACAGCAAATCCATCAGTTTTATAATTTGTTGGAACAGATTACCGTGTACTTCGTCTTGGTATACCAAATCCATACCTTCGCGGAAAAATCCGACCTTTACAAAAGCTCCGGTCACGTATTGTTCCGGGTCAGAATGGAATAGCAAAACAGTAGCCCGTTTTAGGTAATTGCCTTCATAAAGCCGGAGTTTCTCTAACAAATTGTGATTATCGTCCTTCAAATCAGCATCCTCCATGCGTCCGCTTCGTTTGGCATATTTACGGAATAAATCAAATGTACCATTATCCAAATCTTCTACCTTTAAATAAGGTACAGGAACACCGTCCCATGTCTTTCCCTGTTTGCGGAGCATGAAACGGTCGAGTGCTGCACCCTTCAATTCTTGATTGGTAGCGCCGCTCCGTTGATAATACTTACCACGAAAGCTAATTGGATAAGGATATACCTCTGTTACAATTTCAAGATATTGCTTTTCATCTTCCTCTTTCTCTTTCAGATTGACATCTACCAAGATGCCGAGCATATCACGTACCTTATTGGGAATATCTTCCATCAACTTCTTGGCGTCTTGTATACCGCATACGTCGCCATTGTCTCTTACGCCAATATAAAGAAGACCTCCTTGCGCATTGGCGAAACCGCATATCCATTTCAGATATTCGTCGCGCCAAGATTCTTTGAATTCTATGTTTTGGGATTCGGTTATCATTATGGTTGTCAATTTAGAGTAATCCATATAAAATGCCACTAATAATAATAACCGATATGGTTATTATTATTTTTTTAATGGTCTTTATGTCAAGACCATACTCTCGTTTAAAAGTTGATGATATTTCTTCTTCATTATAAACTTGAATATCTGGGCGCTTTTCTAAAAAATCAAGCCTAATATATTGATATATTGAACATATTGCATAT
>NZ_JAICZW010000119.1 GCF_029057325.1 Bacteroides sp.
CACCGGAAGCCCGGCCGTGTAGTTCTCCCCTTCGTCCATCGCCAAAGCCTTGAACGGAGCCAGTCCCTGGTCGTGATACATGGCCAGAATACCGTCAAACCGTGTGTAGTTGTCCGACCCCATAAATCCGTCAGCCGGATAAGGCCCATAGCAAAGAATGCCTTGAGCCGCCATTTCCTTTATGGCGGGAATAATGATTTCCTGCTCTTCCGTTCCCAACAATCCACCGTCACCGGCGTGCGGATTGAGCGACAATACCGCAATGCGTGGTGCCCCAATGGCAAAATCCTGCTTCAGCGAGCGGTTGAAAATCTTCAGTTTTTCCTCTATCAGCTCTTTGGTAATGGTGGTGGCTATCTCCTTGACGGGAATATGTCCGGTCACCAGCGCCATACGGAAATCATTCTTCATCAGAATCATAAGCGCCTTCTCACCGTTCCCCAACTTCCGCTCAATGTACTCTGTATGTCCGGGAAAAGCAAACTCCTCCGACTGGATGGTATGCTTGTTGATGGGAGCCGTCACAATCACGTCTATCAGCCCATTCTGATACTCCTCAATGGCTTTTTCCAAAGCGCTAAGGGCAGCTTTACCGGCTTCAGCGTCTGGTTTAGCGAACTCAACCTTCACTTCATCATCCGTACAGTTCACCACACTCAGGCGATTGTGCACCGCTTCGGATGCCGAATTCACAATGCTGAAATTGGTCGGCAAATCCAATGATTTGCGATGATAGGCCGCAACCTTGGGCGAGCCATACACAATGGGGGTGCAAAGTTCCAGCATGGCCGGCTCTGCAAAGGTTTTCAAAATCACTTCATATCCCACTCCATTGATGTCGCCTTGCGTAATGCCGACTCTTATTCTGTTATTTTCCATTTTATCAAATCTATTTATTCTTTTCAGTGTGATGTCAAAACAAGCTTTCCGTCTCTATCAGGCACAAATTACGCGGAACACACGAATTAGCGAAAGAAAAGAATTCCGTGCAAGCTATGCGATCCGTGCCTAAATTATACCATTATGTGAGTCTCTTCTCATTTCGACACACCCTCACTCAAGTTAGTTATCAGTTGAAGCTGCGCCTACCGGAATCTCCACACCTTCCTGCTTGCTGCCGGGCAGCTTCACGGTGTAAAGTGAAGCCTCCATTTGGCGAACCAGGTTCCGTTTCAATTTATCCGGCGAATACACAAAGATTTCCGATACGATAATGCGCTGATTGGCTCTGTCCAAACGAACATGCGATACGTATGGGCCACCCATGAAGTCGCCTTTCACGCGCCACAAGCCGCGGGCTTCCAACGCATACTCACCCAGCACGCTGATGGGGCGCACGTCGGTCATCAGAGAATCTGTCATCATATACATGCCTTCACGAGCTCCCGGAATGTTGACTTCCATCACGGAGTCGCGTTTGTGTATAAAATACTCCTTCGTAAATGTATCCTTATCGGTATAGGGATAAGAGTAAATGACAAAATTGCGGTCACCGGTAGCCGTATTCGTACCTGCCCAGAAGAAGTCCTCCCCCTCCTTAAACGAGGCGAGTTCGCCCGGCACCCATACATCGCAATCGAATTTGCTCTTCACCTTCGTAGCGACGTAATCGCTGTGTTTGCCCTCCAATGCGGCAATCTGACGATTCATCTCGGCATGAGTAAAATAGTCAACAATCACCTGCTTATTCTCCGTCACGAATGTTTCAAACGATTTCTCGTCAGGAGCCTGAATGGTCAGAATAGATTGCGGAGCGGCATATACATCCTTAGCATGTTTGAATTTGGGTTGCGTATAACGATCTTTGTTCACATCTATAAGGATGATGTTACGAATCAGTTTCAGCGTAGCATCATAGCTGGCAGGAGCCGTGTACATGATGCGGAAAGAACGCTCCGACTGCGGAAGTCCCGGAACATCGGTATCGAGTACATCAAAAAGAGCCCTGCCGGCAGGACGTTCCCACAATCCGGGGTCAACCACTACCAAAACTTCATACGCGCGACCGCTGGAAGTCGGAGTAAACACGCCTTTCTTACCACTGCACGCCGTGACAAGCGTCAGTACCCATACCATACTCAAATAAAAAAAATGCTTCTTCATATCCTCTCTTTTTTAGTTTTCACAAAACTACGGAAAATACGTAACTTACATCTTGTCCAAACTGATAATTTATATTAATTCTTGTTTATTCTCCTCTTGCTTTGCTGTAGATAGCATGCCGCACGCCGCAAATATATCCTCACCACGCGATGCACGTATAGTCGTAAACAGCCCATGCGATGTCAGATAGTCCCTGAAGGCAGTCATCGTTTCCATATCGGCACCCTCCAAATCCACTCCCGGAATGGCATGAAAACGAATCAGATTGATGCGGCAATCCACCCCGCGCAACAGCTTCAGCAATTCCTTGGCATAAAGCAGAGAATCGTTCACACCCTTGAACACGATATATTCAAAAGAGAGTCTGCGCTGTTTGCTGAAATCATATCCCCTCAGTAGTTCCACTATCTCTGCTATCGAGAAAGCTTTCTCTGCCGGCATCAACTCGCGGCGTTGCAAAGGCACCGGCGAATGAAGGCTGACCGCCAGATGACAATCGCACTCTTCTATAAACCGTTTCAATCCCTTTTTCACTCCCACCGTAGAAAGAGTGATGCGTTTAGGGCTCCAGGCATAGCCATAAGAGGCAGTCATTATCTCCAACGCCTTCAGCACCTCGTCCAGGTTGTCGAGCGGCTCTCCCATCCCCAT
>NZ_JAICZW010000012.1 GCF_029057325.1 Bacteroides sp.
CTCTGGAACAGCGGCAACGCTCCAACGCCCTCAGCGAGGAAATCGTACTGAAAAGCAAGTCCGACAGCCGCTGGCAATGGACCACCGGTGTCTTCGGCTTCTACCAATGGCTCAGAACCGATGCCCCCGTGGTATTCAGGGAGGCAGGCATGGAGATGCTGAGGCAGATGCTGGGCAGCGTCATACCGTCGCGCATCAGCGTGCCGATGGGTCCCTCCATGAGCATGAACATCCTTCCCTCGCTCAACATCACCGACCACCGAATGCCCATCAGCGGCAATTTCGACACCCCGCTGCTGAACGGAGCACTCTTCCATCAGTCCACCTTCCGCGACCTCTTCGGTCTGAAAGGCATGTCGTTCACCGCCGGACTGCGTCTGGACTACGAGCGCATGAAGATGAAATATGACTCGGGCACCGAGATGAACTATACGGTAGGCATACGGGGAGAGATGATGCGGAACGACGCGGTGATAAGAGAGATAGAGATGATGCCTGAAACAGCCCTGACCGCAGAGTCGCGCTACCGGGGAGACATCAACAAGGACTATCTGCAACTGCTTCCTAAATTCGCGCTGCAATACGACCTCGCCCATGGCCGGGGCAACCTCTACGCCACCGTGAGCAAGGGCTACCGTTCGGGAGGCTACAACGTGCAGATGTTCTCCGACCTGCTGCAATCCGCCCTGCGGAACGACATGATGCGGCAGAGCAAAGAGGCAATCCTGCCAAACGTACCCGAGGCCTACCGCGAGTTGGTGAACAACTATTTCCCCCAGGCAGGCGAGAATCCGGAGGTGGAATCGTCCACCACCTACAAGCCCGAACAGACCTGGAACTACGAGATAGGCACCCACCTGAACCTGCTGGAAGGACGCCTGCACACCGACGCCGCCCTCTTTTGGCTGGAGACGAAAGACCAGCAGATATCCCGCTTCGCCCCCAACGGACTGGGCCGCGAAACGGCCAACGCCGGCAAGAGCCGCAGCATAGGCGCGGAAATCGCCCTGACAGCCACCATCGTCTCCGACCTCACGCTGAACGCTTCCTACGGCTACACCTATGCCACCTTCCGCGACTACATCGGCAACGAAAAAGTAAACGGAGAGATTCAGGAAATCAGCTACAACGGCAAGTATGTGCCGTTCGTACCCAAGCACACGATGAACCTCGGCGGGCAATACACCTTCCGGCTCCGCCCGAACCATTGGCTCGACCGCATCGCCCTGAGCGCCAACTACTCCGGCAACGGCCGCATCTACTGGACAGAGCAAAACGACGTCAGCCAGCCCTTCTATGCCACCCTGAACGGCCGCCTCAGCTTCCAGAAAGGAAATGCGCAAATCGACTTCTGGGTGCGCAACGCGCTGAACAAAGAGTACGCATCCTTCTACTTTGAAAGCATGGGAAACGGGTTTATGCAGCAAGGACGACCCGTGCAAGGAGGAATAGAGATTAGATGCAGATTCTAAAAAAAAGAGGGTATATTATTCCATTTTTACCCCTATTAATAGTCGCGTTGACAGACACTTGTGTTTGAGACGACAGACACAAGTGTCTAAGACGACAGACACAAGTGTTTGAGACGACAGAAGCAAGTGTCTGTCAACGTCCATATAAACGCCTGAAAATGAGGCGTTCTTTCAATGAGATTTTTCACTCCCTTCTTCGTTCTGTCTATCGAAGGATGACCGATGCCCCTCACTGGGATATCCCGTCACTGATTGATTGCCTCGCAATGCGGACACGCCCCCTTCTCCCTTATCACCTGTCCGCACCTGCCACAACGGTAACGGGCAGCTTTCAGTGACACACACAATCTTTTGAAGAACAGGCATACAAACGCCGCAAGAAACAGATAACCCACGTAGATGGAAACAGTCAGAATAAAAAAGAAATAGCAGAAGATGCAGCAAGACGCCAGTCCCAACAGATAGAACACCGCCGCCTCCGGAGAAAGTTGGCGGAACAATTCATCGAGCACCGCCAAAAGCACCACAACAAACAGCCAAAGGCTCATCAGAAACAACGAAAGGACGAACGGCACCCTGAAGGGCGACAACGTAGGATTGAAATAGAAATGTAGCCACGTTTCCGGCACAAAGACCTGCATCGACTCGTAAATCGTGGCGCTGCAAGCCATCAGCAGGCACAGCAACAACGGATAAACGCTGTCAATATCGTTAAAACAAACCAACCACAACCGCTTACGCCGGAAGATGCGGAAGAGCCAGAGTGCGACAAACAGGGCAAAGACTGCGATGAAATAAGAGGCATGCGTATCGCTGAACAGATAAATCGCCTGCGAAACGCTGTCCAACGGCACAAAAGCACGCATCATCTCCGACTCGCGCAACCATCCCTGCACCTCCTGCGAATGTGCCAGCTTCACCCATACACTGTCCACACTATCGGCAGGATGAACGGCAAACTCCGCCACCACCGCACGGTCGCCCTTGCGAAGCACATTGTAACAATCTTTCAATGGCAAGCAAACCAGGCTGACGGAATCGGCACATACCTCCAGATTCGTATTCCACGTGTAATGGCGTTCGTAAAGATAAGCCAACGAATCGCGGGTGTACTTGCCCAAGGCCGCATCGTCAAGATTGGGACAAGAATAGCGGCAGGAAGAAAGCAAGAAGATGAAAAACGCCGGAAAAAGAAATATAAAGAAGGAAGAACGAAAAATGAAGGAGGAGGAGCTGCGGAAATTACCGGCTCCACTCCCTGCTCCGTTTTTCTTTTCTGTTCTTCTGCTTCCGACCATTCTCATACTTGCATCCCTAAAATTCCTCATTTCCCCCAAACACCTTCATCTGGCAGTTCTTACAATCGAAAGCCAACCGGAAGCGTTTGCCGTCCAATCCTACTAAATAATAGGGTTCCCGATAAGGGGAACGTCCCTTCTGATGAACGGGACACCAGCCCATGCTGAAACGCAAGCAGTGTTTACAGAACATCAGGACGGCTTGAGGGACAGGCTGTTTTTCGTAAGCGGAAGCAATGGATTGCAAACCATGCGCTTGATAGAAGCGATATGCCGCGTTGTTCATCACATTGCCCAAATAGGTCAGTTCGGCGGCAGGAAACGGATGCCCGGTAGGTTTCATGAGAGCCGACTCACGACGATAGGTGATGCGTCGTGCCGCCATCAGCCTATCAATGACCTGACGCCGCCAGTCTGCCACGACAGAGGCCGGCAGGAACCAATTCTGAGAAAGATGCAGGCCGATGCCGGAAGCATCTTTCGATGCTCCATCGGAAACAGCCGAAAGCTTTTCCGCAACTTCAAACGGCGTGTTACCTAATTTCGACAATTGCGCCCGCAGATTATCTGCCTGTGGAGTGCGTGCCACCTCTTTAGGGTAAGGGAAAGAGCGTGCCACCCGGTTGCCATCTTCATCGGAAACAGTCAGGCTGAAGCCGAAAGCCGTGTCGGCAAGCGTCCATCCAATCCTGATTTTACGCTCGGACGACTTACGGGCAAGAAGACGTTCAAACTCTTGGTCGTAGTTCCGGTAAAGACGGGTACGAGGTTTGATGCGAGGCATCTCTCCTGCCGGATAGAGTTTATTCCCATCCACCCTGTTGATACGGAATCCTTGCAGCCGACCCTGTTCGTCCAGAAAGCAAACGCCGTCCCCGTTATGAAAAGCTTTCACACCCGCCACGGTCAGGTAGTTGCCACGCTGCTCCTTCATCGTCCCCATCTCTTCGCCCAACGATTTAGGGGTGTCGAATGAGGCAACCGCCTGTTCGCGCCCCTGCAAGAAATAGTGGGTGAACCCGCGGCTGAAGCTCTTGTCCAGTTGGGGTTTGAAATCGAAATGGCAAACGCCGGAAGAAGCACGCACATACTCCCGCCGACGGGCAAAGAGGAGGTCCAGCTTCTGCCGATAGGCGGCGGTCACATTCTTCACGTACGAAACGTCCTTCAATCGGCCTTCTATTTTCAGGGAAGTGACTCCGGCATCCAGCAAGTCCTCCAAAACATCGCTCTGATTCAGGTCCTTCAAGGAGAGCAGGTGCTTGTCGCGTACAATCGTTTTTCCATCCGCATCCTGCAAGCTGAACGGCAACCGGCAGAACTGCGCACACTCTCCCCGATTGGCACTGCGCCCGAAGCATGCCTGACTGACATAGCACTGTCCGCTGTAGCTCACACAGAGCGCCCCGTGCACAAATACCTCAAGCGGCACTTCCGGACAAGATGTGTGAATATGCCTGATCTCTTGCAACGAAAGTTCGCGCGCCAGCACTACCTGCCGGAAACCGGCATCTGCCAGAAAGCGCACTTTCTCAGGCGTACGGTTATCCATCTGCGTACTTGCGTGAAGCGGAATGGGAGGCAGGTTCAAACGAGTGATTCCCATATCCTGCACAATCAGCGCATCCACTCCCGCACGATACAAAGCCCAAATCATCTTTTCCGTCTCTGCCAGTTCATCATCTTTCAGAATCGTGTTGACGGTAACATAAATACGGACATTGTATAAATGGGCATACACCACCAAAGCCGCGATATCTTCCAACGAATTGACTGCCGCAGCACGTGCGCCGAACTTCGGTGCCCCAATGTACACCGCATCCGCCCCGTGATTGACAGCTTCGATACCACATTCCAGATTCTTGGCAGGTGCCAGCAGTTCTATTTTACGTGGCTTCATCAGCATCATTCTATATCTTCAATATTATACGGAGTCTCCTGATAAACAAAATAATTCAGCCAATTGGAAAACAACAGGTTGGCATGAGCACGCCAACGCACCAGCACCCCTTTGTCCGGCTCATTGTCCACATAATAGTTGCGGGGCATTTCAATAGGCAATCCTTTATCCAAGTCACGACGATACTCCGTGTCCAGCGTCAACGGAGAGTATTCCGAATGTCCGGTCACGAAGAACTCACGTCCGCCACGGGCCACAACCATATATACACCGGCATCTTTCGATTCAGAGAGGAGCGTCAATTCGGGCACCTTCAATATATCCTCCCTACGTATCTCCGTATGCCGGCTATGGGGCACACAGAACGCATCGTCAAATCCTCTGAATATAGGGTGCAGAGGCTGCAATGTGCGATGTTCGAAGATACCGAACATTTTCTTATCCAGTGCATATTTGGGCACCCCGTAGTGATGATAAAGTCCGGCTTGAGCAGCCCAGCAAATGTAGAGCGTGGAAGTGACATGTGTACGTGCCCAATCGAAGATTTCGGTAATTTCATTCCAATAGGTCACGTCCTCAAACTCCATTTGCTCCACCGGCGCACCGGTAATAATCATGCCATCATACTTCTCGCCACGCATCTTCTCGAAATCCGTATAGAATGCCCGCATGTGCTCTATCGGAGTATTCTTAGGGGTGTGGCTCTTTATCTTCATCAATGAGATCTCCACCTGAAGCGGAGTGTTGGAAAGCAAGCGTACCAGGTCTGTCTCTGTCGTGATCTTCAACGGCATCAGATTCAGAATCACAATGCGCAACGGACGGATATCCTGCTGAGTTGCCCGGGAATTATCAATGACAAAGATATTCTCCTCTTTCAACAACTCAATGGCAGGCAGCTTATCGGGTAAATTTAAAGGCATAAAGCTATGACTACAATTTAACTTATTACTATTTACGATTTTAGTGTGTAAAGGTAGGCAAAAAATCAGAGCAGGGTCAATAAATTATAAAAGTTTTATAGATTTATCCTTCTTTTTCTAACATATTTGATTACATTTGTTGCGATAGCTACAAGTAGTTATAAAAAAAATACGATTCAAAAGCATTGCGACACGATATCAAGTGGAATACGAATAATTAGCATTTAAAAGCGTAAATAACTTTTTCATACCGGTTATAGCTCTGCCCAATCACATTTTTTTAACGACAATTTATTGAGCTAAACCGGGACATCCAAGGAAGAATACTCCTCCACTGCCCCTTAATTTAATTATAATACCATGAAAAAAAATTATTTGTCCAAAACGGCGTTTGCCGTTTCCTTATTCTGCTGTATGACATTAGTGAATACAGCTTGTGTCAACAAAATCAGCGATGATCCTGAAACAGAGCTGACAGAAGGAACAATTCCCATCTCCTTCTCCGTCCAAATCAAGCAGACTGCAACCAAAGTAACAGGCAATGCTTTTGAAAAGGGAGATAAAGCAGGATTAATAGCGACCACTCCCTCCAGCTCCATCAAAGGGAAGCGATACATTGACAATCTCTCCCTGACCTACTCAGAAGACAACAACCTCGTCCCCAAGAAAAGCGTATTCTACCCCGAAGGGGACATACCTTTGAATTTCATCAGTTACTACCCTTATCAGAACAACGGCGTACCGGCAGGTTCGTCCATCCTCCCCGTATCGATACAGACAGACCAAAGTGACAGCAAGAGCCACTCGCTCAGCGACTTTATGGTAGCTCAAACAAATGATGTCACCAATAAAGAAAAAGATGTGGCACTCGAATTTCAACACAAGTTCGCCAAACTGACCATCACGATGACTCCCGATGAAAGCTGTACCGTTCAGGAACTGCTGGATGCCAATCCGCGCATCATAGCCACCGGATTACAAACCACCGCTGACTACGATCTGGAAAATGGGACATTCAGCAACCTGCAAGAAGAAAAGGATATTGTAGCTTTCGGGAAATGGAGCATCAACACAAAGAAAAAGCTCATCGGCAAGGAATTCATCATTATTCCGCAAAGCATCGGCAACAGCGAACAGTCATTCATCTTAGAATGGAACGGACGCATCTATAGTTGCGAAATGCCGAAGATGGAAATAGGCAGTAATATGGAATGCGTCATTGACATTTCCACTACACAAACTAATAGTAATGCACTGAATTGTTTTGCCGGAAGCATCAAAGAATGGGACAGTATCACCAACATGGAGACCGACAACACAGAGCCGTATGCCGCCATACACATCCCGGCGCTCTCCTTTTCACAATCCAACATATACCGAATCTATCACGATGGAATGCCCGTAGCAGAAGTATGTAAAGAGTATCTCAAATCCACCTCGCTGACCTCCAGAGCAATCGTCGCCTACCCGATTACACCGGATGAAAAGACTGATTTAAGCAACGGAATCATCTTACAACTCATCGATTGTGATGATGCCATCTGCGGAGGCAGGATAAGCTGGAATACAGACGATCACGGATTCACCTACACCGAAGGAGAATCTGCCTCCATCGACAAATTCTACATAGACGACCTTTATCATTTGTCGTTGAGTAAGCCCACCCAAGCAATCAATGTCAATATTATCAACCATGTCATACAGGATATTAGAGGAAAAAGCTGTGAAAAATACCCCATCACCAAAATAGGGAAGCAATACTGGATGGGAAAAGAACTGCGTGCAACCGCCTACAGGGATGGAACCGCCCTAAAGAAGCAGACAGAACTGGGAACGGATAAAGCCGGATATTACAAACCGGATAAATACAACATCTACTTCTACAACGGAGAAGCCGTTCTGGCCGGAGAGTTAGCACCCGAAGGATGGAGGCTCCCATCGGACGAAGAGTGGAAGCAACTGGAGGAATACATCGGTTATGATGCTGCCGTACTGAAAGCCGGTGAGTGGCAAGTGATGATTCCGGGCGAAGTTATGCCTGAAGTAACACCCGTCAACAATCATGCCTGGTTCAACGCCTATCCGGTCGGGATGTGGCTCAAAGGCGCCCATTACAGTCCCTATAAGATGACCGCTTTCTGGAGTTGGGATGCTCTAAACAACACACTTTCTGAAACCACTTTTTATCTTTTAGGTGAACAAAACAAGTTTGTAGTACAAGGGGCGCACGTTACCAATATGCCCTACTACAAGGCCCTTTCCATCCGCTGCATAAAAGAATAGCGGTCAATCTCAACGATTTTCATTTCTTTTTCGTATTTTTGTTGCCAATGTGTAAGTTTTTTGCCTATTGAACAAAGATAACGAAAAAGAAATGAGAATAATCGACCTGATAAACAGCAACGAAAAAACAGCCTTTTCTTTCGAAATACTGCCACCGCTGAAAGGCACGGGTATCGAAAAAGTGTATGAAACCATTGATACATTACGGGAATTTGCCCCCAAATACATCAACATCACTACCCACCGCAGCGAATATGTATATAAGGATCTTGGCAACGGAATATTCCAACGGAACCGCTTGCGCCGACGTCCTGGAACGATTGCCGTGGCGGCTGCCATCCAAAACAAATACAACATTACGGTCGTACCTCACATCCTTTGCAGTGGCTTCACCCGCGAAGATACGGAGTACGAACTGCTCGACCTGCAATTCCTCAACATCACCGACCTGCTGGTGCTGCGCGGCGACAAAGCCAAGCACGAATCAGTATTCACACCCGAAGCTGACGGTTACAACCATGCCATTGAACTACAGGAACAAATCAACAATTTCAACAAAGGCATCTTCGTCGATGGTTCCGAAATGAAAATAACGAATACACCATTCTCCTACGGTGTGGCGTGTTATCCTGAAAAGCACGAAGAGGCTCCCAACATAGAAACCGACCTTTATTGGCTAAAGAAGAAAGTGGAGACAGGTGCCGAATATGCCGTAACCCAACTCTTCTATGACAACCGTAAATACTTCGCATTTGTGGAACGTGCCCGTCAAGCCGGCATCACCATCCCTATCATTCCGGGCATCAAGCCTTTCAAGAAACTGTCGCAACTCAGCATGATACCTAAGACCTTCAAGGTCGATTTACCTGAAGAACTGACCAAAGAAGCCTTGAAATGCAAGAGTGACGAAGAGGCCAAGCAAGTGGGAATCGAGTGGTGCATACAGCAGTGCAAGGAGCTGATAGCGCATGGCGTACCCAGCCTGCACTTCTACTCCGTGGGAGCTACAGACAGCATCAAGAAGGTGGCCAAACAAATCTACTAAAACAATAGGCAATTAAAATTTCAAGTAATAACTTATAAGCTATTAATCTCGTGTTCAGCTTTAAAGATGTCATAGGACAAGCAGCAGCCAAACAAAGGCTGATACAGGAAGTACAAGAAGGACGCATTCCTCATGCGCAACTCTTCTGCGGCACTTCCGGAACAGGTAAACTTCCGTTGGCACTCGCATACGCCCGCTACATCAGCTGCCCCAACCGCACGGAGACGGATGCATGCGGCACATGCCCCTCGTGCGTGAAGTGGGATAAGTTGGTACATCCGGATATACATTTCGTGTTCCCGATAGTGAAAAGCGCCAAAGGAAAAAAGGAAGTATGCGATGACTACATCACCAACTGGCGACACCTGTTGCTTACCACTCCCTACTTCGGTCTCAACCATTGGTTGAACGAAATAGATGCCGAAAACGGGCAAGCCATCATCTATGCCAAAGAGAGTGACGAGATTACCCGCAAACTCAACCTGAAATCTAGTGAAGGCGGCTATAAAGCCGTCATTGTATGGCTCCCCGAAAAGCTACACGAAGTCTGCGCCAACAAGTTGCTCAAGCTGTTGGAAGAACCTCCCGAAAAGACGCTCTTCTTACTGATTTCCGAAGCACCCGAAATGATATTGCCCACCATCCTCAGCCGGACGCAACGCTTCAACATCCCCAAGATAGAAGAAACGGACGTAGCGGAAGCCCTGCAACAGAAGTATGGCGTGCAGCCCGCCGACAGTGAAGTCATCGCTCACCTTGCCAACGGAAACTTCATCAAAGCACTGGAAACCATTCACCTGAACGAAGAGAACGAACTCTTCTTCGACCTGTTCGTCAGTCTGATGCGCCTCTCCTACCAACGCAAGATTCGGGAGATGAAACAATGGAGCGAACAGGTGGCAGCCATGGGACGCGAACGGCAAAAGAACTTTCTGACCTATTGCCAACGCATGATAAGAGAAAACTTCATCCTCAACTTCCACCAAAAAGAGATGAACTACATGACCATAAACGAACGGAACTTCTCCAACCGCTTCTCGCCCTTCGTCAACGAACGGAACGTTATGGGCATCATGGACGAACTGACCGAAGCGCAAATACACATCGAACAGAACGTGAACGCCCGCATGGTGTTCTTCGACTTTTCGCTGAAGATGATTGTGCTGCTGAAACAATAAAGTTCAAGTCTTTTGTGGTTTTAAATCAAGAAGAAGATGCAACAAAAAAGCGTTAGAACAATTAAATAAAAGAACAATAAATAAAAGATACTGATAAAGATGGAATTTAAGCTACATAACGGAAGCGGAAACCTCTGTTGCAAAAGTTGCGGCAGACAGGACAAGCAACTGAACACCTACGACTGGCTCGCCGACATCCCTGGCAATACCGAGGAGAGTGATTTTGTGGAAGTTCAGTTCAAGAACACCCGCAAGGGATATTACCGCAACAGCAATAAGATACCTTTGGAAAAAGGTGACATCGTGGCCGTAGAAGCAATGCCCGGACACGACATCGGGGTGGTAACACTGACAGGACGCCTTGTCCCCCTGCAAATGAAGAAAGCCAACATCAAATCGGAAACAGACATTAAGCGCATCTACCGCAAGGCGAAGCCGGTGGATATGGACAAGTATCAGGAGGCGAAAGAACGCGAACACTCCACGATGATACGCGCCCGCCAGATTGCGCTGAGCCTCAACCTCAACATGAAAATCGGCGACGTAGAGTATCAGGGAGACGGCAACAAAGCCATCTTCTACTACATCGCCGATGAACGTGTGGACTTCCGCCAGCTCATCAAGGTGCTTGCCGAAGCATTCCGCGTGCGCATCGAAATGAAGCAAATCGGTGCCCGTCAGGAAGCTGGACGCATTGGCGGTATCGGTCCCTGCGGGCGTGAGCTATGCTGCGCTACATGGATGACCTCTTTCGTATCGGTTTCCACCGGTGCGGCACGCTTCCAAGACATCTCGCTGAATCCGCAGAAACTTGCCGGACAATGCGCCAAGCTGAAATGCTGCCTCAACTACGAAGTGGACTGCTATGTGGAAGCCCAAAAGCGATTGCCTTCCAAAGAGGTAGAATTGGAAACCAAAGACGGCGTATTCTACTTCTTCAAAGCCGATATCCTGAGCAACCAAGTGACCTACTCGAGCGACAAGAGCATCCCCGCCAACCTGGTCACCATCAGCGGCAGACGTGCCTTTGAAATCATTGGACTGAACAAACGAGGCATCAAACCCGACAGCTTGCTGGCGGAAGAGCACCGCACAGTCCCCCAAAAACCGGTGGACCTGGTGGAACAAGAAAGCCTGACACGCTTCGACCGCAATCGAAAAACCAAGAACAACGGCAACAACGAAGGAAACGGTAACCGCAACAAGAAAAAAAAGAAGAGCAACGGCAACAACCGTCCGCAAGGAAGCGAACAATCCAACGCTCCCCAGCAAGCTAATGCTCCCAAAGAGCAATCCAAGCCGCGGAACAACAACCGTAACAAGAACCGCAACAACAAGCCCAAACCGCAAGGAGAAAAAAATGCTTCCAATGACAAACCCGTTCAAAAATAGGAACCTCCTGCCCAAAAGTACCATCTTTCTGCTTGCCGCAAGCCTCTTAAGCGCTTGCGACAAGCAGACGGTGTATCACGCCTATCAATCTCTATCCAACGAAGGGTGGAAACGGACAGATACCATCTGCTTCCCCGTGGAGGTGCCCGACTCGCAAACCTACTACAAACTATCCATCGAAGTACGGAACCGAAACAATTATCCCTATCAGAACCTAAATCTAACCGTCGGCAGCACAGCACCGGACGGCTCGTCCTCGCCTGCAGACACCCTGCATTTCACACTAGCAACCCCTGAAGGAGTCTGGCAAGGCGATGGTTGGGGCGGGCTTTACCAAAGCAGATTCCCGGCAGGAAGCATCCGCATCGGCAAGCCTGGCACTTATCTGCTAAAAATAGTTTATGCTTTTCCCGATGAAAAGCTTCCGGGCATCAACGATATCGGCATCAAGTTAGAACGATAAAAGTGTATCCATCTTGCAATCGCCCTAAACCCTTCGATTTCTCCCTGCATCAATCCGCAAAAAAATGAATAACAGAATGGTGAATCCCCACAGCGAAGACCCGCCGTAGCTGAAGAAAGGCAATGGAATGCCGATGACTGGTGTCAAGCCCAGCACCATGCCAATGTTGATGAAGAGATGGAACAAGAAGATGCTGAGCACCGAATACCCATATACTCGCCCAAAAGCAGAAGGCTGCCGTTCCGCCACCACAATCAGCCGTAGAATCAATACGAGGAACAGCAGCAACACCGCTGTTGAGCCGATGAATCCCTCCTCCTCGCCCACAGTGCAGAAGATAAAGTCAGTGTCCTGTTCGGGCACATATTTCAGCTTGGTCTGCGTACCGTTCAGGAAGCCTTTTCCCGTCAGTCCCCCGGAGCCGATGGCTATCTTCGACTGGTTCACATTGTAGCCCGCACCTGCCAAATCCTCTTCCATACCAAGCACTACCTTGATACGTATCTGCTGATGAGGCTCCAACACCTTGTTGAAGAAATAATCGCTGGAATAGAGGAAACCGATAGAACCAATGGCAAACATGCCTATCAGAAAATAGGTCAGCCGATGCTCACGCAGAGAGAGGAAAAACAAGTAACCTATCAGCAACGCACAAAGTCCCCACTGCACCCACACCAGGTTGAAATGCGCCCCATGCTCGGATAACAGATAAGCCGCCAGCAATACACCGAACGTCACCGCCAGCATGTTACGCGTCGGCTCCCATTTCTTCTCATAGACCCACACCATGCCCGCAGCGAAAAGCAGCACCATCGACAACACGGCAAACTCACCGATGGGCGTAGGAGTATCGGCAATCATCACATCGGCAAACCGGATGCCCACCACAAAATAGACCACCGCACAAAGCCCGGAAAAAAGCACCACGCCCGGCATTCCCTCCCGATAGAGCATCAGGCAGAAGGCAGAATAGACCAATGCCGAACCGGTCTCCCGCTGCATGATGATGAGCAACATCGGAAACAGAATGAAAAACGCCAGCATACAGGCATTTTTCCAATTCTTTATCGTAAACGAATAGGCACTCATGTACTTGGCAATCGCCAGCGCCGTGGCAAACTTGGCAAACTCCGCAGGCTGCAAGCTGACAGGTCCCAGGATGAGCCACGAACGTGACCCCTTGGTATCGGGCGCAATAAATATCGTGACCAACAGCAGCAGCAACAGCCCTATATAAATAAGGTAGGAGAACATGTCGTAGAGGGCATCGTCCAGCATCAGCAAGACAAACCCCAATCCGAACGAACAGACAATCCATACGAACTGCTTGCCCGCACGGGTGGAAAAGTCCAGCAGGTCGCGGTCGCTGTAATCATAACTCGCTCCACACACGCTGAACCATCCAAACACAATCAGCAGCAGGTAAACAACTATCGTCACCCAGTCCAGCGATTTCCATATACTATCTCTCCTCGTCACCATACAATATTACTCGATTACTGAATTCCTCCGCCCGCAGCTCATTCTCAGGCGACAACTTCCCATGCAGGTACTGGTCCATCATAATGGCACCGATGGGCACGCCATACGTGGCTCCGAAACCACCATTCTCCACATACACCGCAATGGCTATCTTCGGGTTGTTCATCGGGGCAAAACCCATAAAGATGGAATGGTCCTTGCCACGGTTCTGTGCCGTCCCCGTCTTTCCGCAAACCTCGATACCCGGCAAGATGGCTCCTGCCATGCGGCAGGTACCACCTGTGACAGCGGCGCGCATGCCTTTCACCACCATCTCATAATACTCACGCCCGATGGTGGGATAACGGGGAGTGCGGTAGATGCTGTCCAGTTCGTTGTCCTCTATCTCCTTCACGATGTGCGGGGTGGTGAAGTGCCCGCGGTTGGCAATGGTCGCTCCCAAGTTGGCAATCTGCAACGGAGTAGCGGTAATCTCCCCCTGCCCGATGGAGATACTGATAACAGTCAGACCGTTCCACGATCCCCGATAGGGCTTGTCATAGAATTGAGCGTTCGGGATAAAGCCGCGCTGCTCACCCGGAAGGTCTGTACCCAGCCGGTAGCCAAATCCCTGCGACACCATGTGGTCTTTCCATACGGTGATGGCATTCTGCGGCGAACCGTATTTCTTGTCACCAAACATGCGGAACAACCCCCAACAGAAGTACGAATTGCAAGAGGTGGCAATAGCCGGCACCAACGGCAGAGGCGAACCGTGTCCGTGACACCCCACATGCAGACTTCCATAATTGAAGCCATGCGCACAAGGATAGGACGGATAATCTTCGTGGATAATCTCTTCTTGGAGGAAAGTCAGCGCCTGCGCCGTCTTGAAAGTAGAACCCGGAGGATAGGCGCCCATAATGGCACGGTTCAGCAACGGTTTCCGCTTGTCCATCTGCAACAGGCGGTGGTTCTTGCCACGCTGCCGCCCTATCATCAGGTGAGGGTCGAAGGTAGGCGAAGAGACCATGCAGAGTATTTCTCCCGTTTCCGGTTCAATGGCCACAATCGCCCCAATCTTGTGCTGAAGCAACCGTTCTCCCAGCATCTGGAGGTCGATGTCTATTCCCAACGTCAGGTTCTTGCCGGGTACGGAAGGACGATCCAATTGTCCGTCCATATAGTGTCCTTGAATGCGTCCGTGAGCATCGCGAAGCAGAATCTCCACGCCCTTCTCGCCACGAAGATACTTCTCGTAAGACTTCTCAATGCCCTGCTTGCCTATGTAATCGCCACGGATGTAGTAATTGTCGTTCTCGATATCTTTCTTCGACACCTCGCCGATATCGCCCAGCGCATGTCCCGCCGAATTGTAGGTATATTGCCGGATGGTACGCCGCTGAATGTAAAAGCCCGGAAACTTGAACAATTTTTCCTGAAACACGCCACACTCTTCCGCTGAAAGCTGCGTCATGAACATCTGATTCGTATATTTGGAGTAGCCGGGATTCATGCGGCGATTCTTCACATCCGCCATCCGTTTGTTAAACTGTTCCAAGGTGATGTTCAGCGTGCGGCAAAGGTCGAGTGTATCCAGTTCCGTCACCTCGCGCGGCACAAACGTGATGTCGTAGGCAGGCTGGTTGAACACAAGCAACTTGCCGTTCCGGTCGTAAATCGCCCCTCGCGAGGGATATTGTATTTTGTTCAGAAAAGCGTTGCTGTCAGCGTTCCGCTTGTAATCATCGGTCATGATTTGCAGATCGAACAACCGGAACACATAAATAAGAACGATGACAATCGTCACCGCCCCAATCACATATTTACGCTTCTCCAGAGTATAATCCTTCATGTTATTTTCAGAATGATGAATTGTCATGCGGCTCATGCGCCGTCAACTCAAAATTTATAATTCGCCTCATTTCTTCTTGACTCCTTCCACTGCCATCAGGCATGCCACGGAAAGCAAGGTGCTTGTCAAAATCCGCAGCAACAATGTGCTCAAATGGGCAAAAGAGAAAAATTCAAGGGTAAGCAACATCCCATGATGCACCAAGATACTTGCAATCAGGTATTTCAAGAAAGGAAAGACACCCATGGAATGAACAGCAGGAGCCAATACGTCCAATGTGTCGCGAGGTATGAACAAGCGTAAAAGAAGAGGCCGCATGAAAGCCAGCAATACCGAAGCTGCCGCATTCATTCCCGGCGTGTCGGAAAAGACATCGACCGCCAATCCCAAGAAGAATGCCCAAAGCATCAACGTATTACGGGGAGTATCCGACTCGAACTTCACAATCAGGTAGATATACAGAAACGGAGTAGCATACCCGGCAATGTCTATATTGTTAAGTATCAGCACTTGCAGCAGCACCAATCCGACAAACCATCCTATTTTATGCAGATAATTGATAACCATTACTTCAACTCCTTATCATTCTCCAATGCTTTCTGTTCATCCTGCCCGCTACGGGAAATGACACGCACGTTGCTCACCTTCCCAAAGTCTGTTGCCAACTTTATCTTCAACAGATACGACAATCCATCATGCGAGTCGGCCATATCGTCCACCGTACCCACCATGACACCTTCCGGAAACACGGCGGAATAACCACTTGTCACCACCGTATCGCCCAATTTGAATTCCGCATGGCGGGGCAAGTCTTTCAGGTAGGCAAAACGGGAATCTCCCCCCTCCCACTTCAGATAGCCGAAGTAGTCACTGCCCACAATCTTGCAACTGATGCTGGATTTACCGTTCAACAATGAAATCACCACTGAATAATGAGGTGAGGTCTTATAGACAATCCCCACTACTCCGTTGGCATCCACCACTCCCATTTCCGGACAAATGCCGTCTGCCGCACCACGATCCAACGTAATGTAGTTATCTGATTTGTTCAGACTATTCTTGATGACGTTTGCCTTGAACACTTGGTATTCGGCAGGAGCAATCCGTTCCATACTATACAGCCTGGCCGAGTCTTGTTCCTTCTCCTGCAACACGTTTTCCAGGAGCGCCACCCGCTGCTCCAGCCAGATGTTGCGGTCCAGCAAGTCCTCATTGACCGTCTTCAAATGAAAATAAGAACTGATTCCCCCTGAAATTTCATAAACCTTTCCCGCCACTCCATTGGCAGAGGTGAAATAGACGCTCTGCTGATAATGGTTGAAGCGGAACAATAAAACAAAACTGGTCACCTCTAACAACAGAAAGAGGAACCAGTAATTGTATTTAATGAGGAAGTTCAGTAAATTACGCATATTGACAAACAAATGAAAGAATGAAGAATTAAAAATGAATCCTCACCTCATGCAACATAGATTTCACCATTAACTCTTTCACTATTGATTTGCCTATTATCTCATCAAGAATGAGAAACGATCCACATTCTTCAGAGCCACACCCGTACCTTTGGCCACCGCATGCAAAGGATCTTCCGCAATGTGGAACGGAATATTTATCTTGTCCGTCAGGCGCTTGTCGAGCCCGCGAAGCAACGCACCGCCACCGGCAAGGTAGATGCCATTGTGCACAATGTCGGCATACAATTCGGGAGGCGTATTCTCCAAAGCGCTCAAGATAGCGGTCTCAATCTTGGAGATGGATTTCTCCAGACAGTGTGCCACCTCCTGATAGCATACGGGGACTTCCATCGGCAGCGCGGTAATACGGTTCGGACCATGCACGATATAATCTTCGGGAGCGTCTTCGCCCAATTCGGTCAAAGCGGCACCTACATTGATTTTGATACGTTCCGCCATACGTTCGCTGACCTTCACGTTGTGCTGGCGGCTCATGTACTCCTGGATGTCGGCAGTCAGGTCGTCACCGGCAATACGGATGGAGTTGTTGCTCACAATACCTCCCAACGAGATGACGGCAATCTCTGTAGAACCGCCACCTATATCTACAATCATGTTGCCTTCCGGCGCCTCCACATCGATACCGATACCAATAGCGGCTGCCATCGGCTCAAAAATCAGGTAAACGTCACGTCCGCCGGCATGTTCGGCAGAGTCGCGCACGGCACGCAGTTCCACTTCGGTACTGCCCGAAGGAACACCAATGACCATACGGAGTGAGGGAGAGAACAGGCGATGACGGCTATTCACCATCTTGATAAGTCCGCGTATCATCTGCTCGCAAGCATAGAAGTCGGCAATCACACCATCGCGAAGCGGACGGATGGTCCGTATATTGTCGTGGGTCTTTTCGTGCATCAGCTTTGCCTTTTCGCCCACGGCAAGCATCTTATCTGTACGACGGTCCAACGCTACCACCGAAGGTTCATCCACCACGATTTTACCATTCGAGGTGATGATGGTGTTGGCGGTACCAAGGTCCATCGCTATTTCTTGTGTAAAAGAGAACAAGCCCATTTAAATTGAAAATTGAGAATTAGAAATTGAGAATTAATACACCTATCAAGAACTGAGAATTGAAAAGCGGGAAAGTGTATCATTTCTCAATTTTCAATTCTCAATTCTCAATTTAATCAGTGTTTAAAGTGACGGAATCCCGTAATCACCATGGCAATGCCATGTTCGTTGCAATAATTGAACGAGAGTTCATCCTTGATGCTTCCACCCGGCTGGATAACGGCAGTCACGCCCTCATTGCCGGCAATCTCCACGCAGTCGGGGAAGGGGAAGAAAGCATCGCTCGCCATCACGGCACCGTTCAGGTCGAAACCAAAGCTCTTGGCTTTCTCGATGGCCTGCTTCAGGGCATCCACACGGCTGGTCTGGCCTACTCCGCTTGCAAACAGCTGCTTGCCCTTTGCCAATACAATGGCGTTGGACTTGCTGTTCTTCACAATCTTGTTGGCGAAGAGCATATCTTCTATCTCCTGAGCCGTCGGGGCTTTGACAGTCACCGTCTTCAACTCTTCGGGAGTCTCTACCTTCAAGTCGCGGTCTTGCACCAACACGCCATTCAGCAAAGAGCGGAACTGCTTCTTAGGCAGCGCGGTCTCCTTGCGGACCAGGATGATGCGGTTCTTCTTCTGACCAAGGATTTCCAGCGCATCCACATCATAGTCGGGAGCGATAATCACTTCAAAGAATATCTTGTTGATTTCTTCGGCGGCAGCCTTGTCCACCACGGCGTTGGTGATGAGCACGCCACCGAAAGCCGATACAGGGTCGCCGGCAAGCGCATCCTTCCACGCTTCCAATACGGTAGGACGTGAAGCCAGACCGCAAGCGTTGTTATGTTTCAGGATGGCGAACGTGGTCTCCTTGAACTCGTCGATCAAGTCAACGGCAGCATTGATGTCGAGCAGGTTGTTGTAAGAGATTTCCTTGCCATGAATCTGGTCGAACATGCCATCGAGATTGCCGTAGAAGTAGCCCTTCTGATGCGGGTTCTCGCCATAGCGCAAAGCCTTCTGATTGTTGGCCGACTGGCGGAAAGCAGAGCCTTCTTCGCCGTCGAAGTAATTGAAGATAGCCGAATCATAGTGAGAAGATACGGCAAACGCCTCTTTGGCAAACCAACGGCGCTCTTCGAGCGAAGTAGTAGCACCGTGTTCCATCAGCATATCGCGGAACGGCTGGTATTGTCCTTGTGAAGCGATGATGACCACGTCGCTATAATTCTTGGCAGCGGCACGAATCAGGGAGATACCGCCTATATCAATCTTCTCGATAATGGTGGGCTCGTCGGCGCCACTTGCCACGGTAGCCTCAAACGGATAGAGGTCAACGATGACGAGGTCTATTTCGGGGATTTCATATTTCTCAATCTGTTGCATGTCTTGTTCCAGTCCGCGACGGCAGAGTATTCCTCCGAACACTTTCGGGTGCAAGGTCTTTACACGTCCGCCCAGAATGGAGGGGTATGTGGTCAGGTCTTCCACTGCCTTGCAGGGATAGCCCAGAGATTCGATAAACTGACGGGTTCCACCGGTTGAAAGGAACTCTACACCTTCTTCATGCAGTTTGGTAATGATTTCGTCCAAACCCTCCTTGTGGTAAACAGATACCAGAGCTGTTTTGATTTTTTTTGTTTCAGACATGATTTGCTTATTTATTAGTACGCGTATTATAAATTTTAGGGCACAAAGGTACGAATTTTGTTTGGTTGCGCACATATTCATACACAATAAATTAGCTATAATTAAAATTGAGGCTTGGCTTTTTCATTTCCGATCGCCTGTTTTTCTAGAATTTATTGCCTGATTTCACACTTGCAGATGGAATCGGCTTAGCCATACCCCCTCCGGCTAATGAAGCGCATTTACCTAAAATTTAGAAAAATGGCATAAGGGTTTACACCACTTCCTTTCCTCCGATTTCTTTTTTCCGTGGAACGGTTCTTTCATAAAAAGAAGCCTGTAATCAAAATTATTTACACAATATTTTCTCCTCCGGAAAAATCCATCATCCCCTATCCTTTCAGCCTGCGTCTTGTCCGGTCCTTACCCGCTCCGTACTTCCTTCGGTGTTTCTTCGGACGTTCTTCGGACATTCTTCGGTCCTAGGGAGTGGAGTTTGTCCGAAGAACGTCCGAAGCCGAATAGGCCCTGGTAGGGGTGGGATAAGATGCAAACAGGAAGAACCGCGGAGAGGAAGGGAAAAGGCGTTTTTCTATCGGGACGTGCTTCCCGCGAGGAGAAAGCTGAAAAATAGTTTACATTTAGAGAAGTTAGTTCTCTTTTCCATAGCATTCAAATTCCGCCTATATATCCCCGGTTTGACAGACACTTGCGTCTGTCGGCTCAAACACTTGTGTCTGTCGGCTTGAACACAAGTGTTTGTCACGCTGAACACAAGTGTCTGTCAGATCGATTTTTTACACCTGAAAATCAGCATATTAAATCACACCACAAACAGACCTGCGAATAAATTCCGCCAACGGACATTATACTAAAACAAAATCAGAACAATTGTGAAGCGACAACGGTTATTTATACAATCTGTCATTCAAGGAGCGAAGCAAAAAACCGCTTCATCCGCATACACACTTAAAAAAGCATTTGTTTAAAATGATGAAAATTGTACATGACCAAACAGGGCAGCTGTTCAAAACAGAAGTGAACGGCCACACGGCATACCTTGCCTACCAGCTGACAACAAACGGTGGCTTAGACATCCGCCATACGATAGTACCCAAAGAGATTGGCGGACAAGGAATTGCCTCCGCCCTTGTAAAAACCGCATACGACTATGCACGGAGCAAAAGCCTTAAACCCATAGCCACATGCTCCTATGCCGCCATCTGGCTGAAACGGCATCCGGAATACTTGCAATAGAACGGAAGAAACAGGAGTGTAACATCCACTGATGAACCCCTCCGAATATCATTTGGAGAATCCGGAACGAGCTTGCCGGTTGTGAGAGCAAAATTTTACCCTCATAGCCGCTCTCACGATTGAACTGCCTAAGAACAAAGGCATTCCGAACGGCTATGAGGGTATGAGGGTAAAAAAAAGGAAATATCAGAATGAGTGTTTACCAGATGGAGACGCGCTTCTCTACCGGCAGGAACATCGGGTCACCCTCCTTCACGTTGAACGCTTCGTACCAGGCACCGATTTGCGGCAACGCACCGTTCACGCGCCATTCGCCCAAGGAGTGTACGTCGCTCTTCGTACGGTTCAGCACCTCTTCGGGGCGGATGTTGTTTGCCCATACGCCGGCGTAGGCAAGGAAAAAGCGTTGTTCGGGGGTGAAGCCGTCCAATACGGGAAGCGGCTGTGCGGCTGTAGCCTTCTTGAAGGCTTGGTAGGCCACTTGCAGACCACCGTGGTCGGCAATGTTCTCGCCCAAGGTCATCTTGCCGTTGGCATGCACGCCCGGAGCCACTTCGATGCTGTCGAAGAAGCTGACCATCACTTGGGCGCGCTCGTCGAAACGCTTGGCATCCTCTTCGGTCCACCAGTCTTTCAGATTGCCGGCCTTGTCGTATTGGCGGCCTTGGTCATCGAATCCGTGCGTCATCTCATGGCCGATAACCACGCCGATGGCACCGTAGTTGAAAGCGTCGTCGGCCTGCATGTCGAAGAAGGGGTATTGCAGGATGCCGGCGGGGAAACAGATTTCGTTCGTGGTGGGGTTGTAGTAGGCGTTGACAGTCTGCGGGGTCATCAGCCATTCTTCTTTATCGACAGGCTTTCCGGCTTTGGCTATCATCTCGGCATGCCCCCACGCACTGGCACGTTCCATGTTTGCCCAGTAAGAGTCGTCTTTGATGTCCAGCGTAGAGTAGTCTTTCCACTTGTCGGGATAACCGATTTTCACGTGGAAGGTAGCAAGTTTCTCCAATGCCTTCACTTTGGTGGAGTCGCCCATCCAAGTCAGGCCCTGGATGCGTTCGCCCAGGCTCTCCTGTAGGTTCTTTACCAGCGTCACCATGCGTTCTTTGGCGGCTGCGGGGAAGTATTTCTCCACATACATCTGGCCGACGGCTTCGCCCAATGCGCTGCTCACAGTACCGACGGCACGTTTCCAGCGGGGCTGCATCTCCTGCGTGCCGCTCATGGTACGTTCATAGAAGTCGAAGTCCTGCTCCACCAGGGCATCGCTCAGGGTTCCGGCAGAGGCGTTAATCAGTCTCCATTGCAAGTAGAGGCCCTGTTGCTCGATGGGCAGCGTATCCAGAATCTCGGCGGCAGCCTTCAGCGAAGCGGGCTGGCCCACGATGACCTCCTTCACCTCCTTCAGGTCCATGGCCGACAGGTAGGCATCCCAGTCGAAGGTAGGATAGCTCTGCTTCAGTTCGCCCATTGTCATTTTGTTGTAGTTGGCGTGCGGGTCGCGCAATTCGGTGCGCGAGCGGAATGCCTTGGCAAGACGGGTCTCTACATCCATCACTACCTCCACGCCCTTCTTGGCGGCAGCCTCATCGAAGCCTGCCAGTTGATACATCTTCTGCACATGCACGCGGAAGGCTTCGCGGATTTTGGCGGTAGCCTCGTCGTTCTCCAGGTAGTATTCGCGCTCGCCCATGCTCAGGCCTGCCTGATAGGTCTGTACGGCATTCATGCTGCTGTTCATCTCGTCGGCACCAACGTACATCACGTTGTAGGCCACGATGCCCTTCTTCTGCATGTTGCCCAGCAGAGCGTAGAGTTCTTTCTTGTCCTTCAGGGCGGCCAGTTGGTCGAGTTCCTTGCGGATGGGAGCCACGCCGTCCTGGTTCAGCTTCACGCTGTCCATGACAATTTTGTAGAGGTCGCCGATTTTCTGTGCCACGCTGCCTGCTTCGTGCGGAGTGGCTGCCAGTTCTTCGATAAGTCCCTGAATCTGCTTGCGGTTGTTCTCTGCCAGGATGGTAAAGGAACCGTACTGCGAGTATTCGGCCGGAATCGGGTTGTTCTTCACCCATCCGCCGCAGGCGTATTGGTAGAAGTCACTGCCCGGCATTGCCGTCGTGTCAAGATTGGCAAGCTGGATGCCTGCTGTCAATTCAGCCTGCTGCTTGCCGGTGTTGCAGGATGCTGCCAGCAGGCAGAAGGCTGCAAAGGGTAAAAAATGATTTGCTTTCATACTTTATATTTATTTTTAAGCACTAATGATTATTTTCTTGCTTCTTCCAGTTCCGTTGAAGCTGCGTCCCACTCTTCCATCACGCGGTCCAACTGCTCCTTCAGCTTCCGGTGCTGCTCGTAGAGCGACATGTCCGCGGCGCCCTCCGGCGTAGCCATCTTGGCTTCGAGGATGGAGATTGCCGATTCGGTCTGCTCTATCTCCGCCTCGCAGTCCGCCACACGGCGTTCCAGTTTCTTGAGTTTCTTGTTGAGTTCCTTTTGGGCCTCGTAAGAGAGCTTGGCAGCCGAAGGCTGTGCCGCTTCCACGCCGGAGGCACTGCCCGACGCCGCCTTTCCGACGGTGGGCGAAGCTGACAGCGAAGGCGACTTCTGTAACTCGTTCAGACTTTCTATCTGCTTCTTTCGCAGGAAGTCATAGATTCCTCCCAGATGCTCCTTCACCACTCCGCCGCCGAACTCATAGACCTTCGTTGCCAGGCCGTCCAGGAAATCACGGTCGTGACTGACGATTATCACCGTGCCGTCGAACTCGCGTATCGCCTCCTTCAGCACATCCTTGGAGCGCATGTCGAGGTGGTTGGTCGGCTCGTCCAGTATCAGGAAGTTCACCGGTTCCAGCAGCAGCTTTATCATGGCAAGGCGGGTACGCTCGCCACCGCTGAGCACCTTCACCTTCTTGTCCGAAGCCTCGCCGCCGAACATGAAGGCGCCGAGGATGTCGCGTATCTTCAAGCGGATGTCCCCCACCGCCACACGGTCGATGGTGTCGAACACCGTCAAGTTCTCGTCCAGCAGTTGCGCCTGGTTCTGGGCGAAGTAGCCTATCTGTACGTTGTGTCCCAGGGTCAGTTTTCCGGTATAGTCTGCAATCTCGCCCATGATGCACTTCACCAGCGTGGACTTGCCCTCGCCGTTCTTGCCCACAAACGCCACCTTATCGCCCCGGTTGATGGTCAGGTTCACATCGTGGAAGATGACGTGGTCGCCATACGCCTTCGCCACATCCTCGCAGATGACGGGATAGTTGCCACTGCGACTGCCACACACGAACTTCAGGCGCAGGGCGGAGTTGTCCTCCTCGTCCACCTCAATGCGTTCTATCTTCTCCAGCTGCTTGATGCGGCTCTGCACCTGCACCGCCTTCGTGGCTTTGTAGCGGAAACGCTCGATGAAGGCTTCGGTGTCTTCTATCTGCTTCTGCTGGTTCTCATAGGCACGGAGCTGCTGTTCGCGGCGCTCCTTGCGGAGCACTACAAACTCGTCGTACTTCACCTTGTAGTCGTAGATGCGTCCGCAGGTGATTTCGATGGTGCGGGTGGTGACGTTGTTCAGGAAAGCGCGGTCGTGGCTGACGAGCACCACCGCATTGGCGCGGGTGGCAAGGAAGTTCTCCAGCCACTGGATGCTCTCGATGTCGAGGTGGTTGGTTGGCTCGTCCAGCAGCAGCACGTCGGGACGGCGCAGCAGCAGCTTGGCAAGCTCGATACGCATGCGCCAACCGCCGGAGAACTCGCTCGTGGGGCGATCGAAGTCTTCACGGCAGAAACCCAAGCCTTGGAGTGTGCGCTCTATCTCGGCACGGTAGTTCGTGCCGCCCATCATCAGGAAGCGTTCGTTCTCGTGGGTGAAGCGGTCTATCAGTTTCTGGTATTCCTCGCTGTCGTAGTCGGTTCGTTCGGCAAGCTCTTGGTTCATGCGTTCAATGTCCGCCTGCATCTCGAAGATGTGCTCAAAGGCAAGTTCCGCCTCCTGCATCACGGAACGTTCGTCACTGAGAATCATCACCTGCGGCAGGTAGCCGATGGTACATTCGCGGGGTACCGCCACCACGCCCTCCGTGGGCCGCTGAATGCCGGCAAGTATCTTCAGCATGGTAGATTTGCCCGCCCCGTTCTTGCCCACCAGGGCTATGCGGTCTTTCTTGTTGATGACGTAGGAAACGTCTTCGAACAGCGGCGTGGCGTTGAATTCCACTTTCAGTCCTTCTACGGATATCATAATGTCAATGAATTTATCGTTAAGAGGCTGCAAAGGTAGCGTTTTATCCCGAAACAATCCCTATCTTTACGCCCTCAAAAAAGGAAACCAGCCTGAATATAAACCACAAAAAGAAAAAACAATCAAAGAAGCAGACTACAAGAAGTGTTTAAACTTATACACGGAATTCAAAAAGAGCGTCCAACGAAATGAGTTTCTAAAATACATGCTTGTTTTTGGGGCCATCGCCTTAGCCTTTTGCATCCTTTATTATGCCGGTAAAGAGGTAGGTCGGTTTCTCGCTCTGTTCTGAATGACAGACCATCCATAATAGCCATGAACAAGAAATACACCTTGACCGGCATGTCGATAGGATTGGCAGGACTAATTCTGTCCCACACCTACCGCCCTTACATCTATGCCAATCATATCCGGGATTTTCACATAGCCGATACGATCGGCAGCATCGTATGCGTACCGGCCGCGGTCCTGTTCTTCTATGGACTCAACGACAAGCGTTCCGTGAAAGAATATACCATCTATGCCCTGTTGACCTATATAGGCTATGAGCTATTAGGGCTGTTCAACATACACGGCACTTTCGACTGGTATGACATCGCGGCAATGGTGCTCAGTAGCATCTTGTTCTATGGCATTTTTCCATGTCGCACCCGCCAATAGGAGTTCATCATTCCATGCTTCACCGAGGCCCAAGTGGGCATCCGCTTCAATTGGCGGCGCATCGGCATGTCGTAGAGCAGAAACAGCAGAAAAAGCAAGATAGCCGCATAAAGCACCCAGCCATACAGCTGCTTGAGGCTGACTTCCATCATCTGCGAAATAAACTCCTCCATATATCCGCCTAAGTCGAAAGGAGCGCGGCTGAAACCGACACGCTCCACCGAAGCGCCGTAACGGGAAAAATTGTCGGGCACAAAATAGGACAGCCCGCGAGCATAGACAGCACAGCCAAGCACACCACCCACAACAGCATGGAGCAGATTGAACACAGCCAACGCCTGAAAGAAGTGCTGGAAAGACATCAGCTCGTGCAGGCAAACAAAGAAGGCCGAGCACAACGCCGCATAGGCAAAACCGCGACATGCCACCGGAAACGCCAATTGATACAGATGGATATCGGTGGACAGAGTGACATAGAATCCGAACAGACAGGCTATCAAGGAGGCTAAACCGATGGTACATAAACGCAAGTAGCTCCAACCACGCACATGCATCCACCAATAGGAAAAGACGCAGCCGCAAACAATGCCTACCAGCACAAACCAGTCGAGCTGTACGCTGACCTGCTCGGCATAATGCATCACCTCTTCATAGTAAACCTCTTCCAACACGTATTCCGTAGCGAGAAAGGCTTCGACCAAGGTTATCAGTATCAATACCGGGCACAAACCACGATAAGTCCACATCTTGGGTTCCAAATAGGGATGACGGATGGTGAACATGCGCCACAGGCAGAAGACTAGATTGACCACAGCCACCACCGCCACCTGCCTGAACACGGGACTGCTCCACCAATCCAGCCAATCGGCATAGCAGAAGAGGTAGGTAACTTCAAGCCCCAATGCCGCCCAAAGCGCCCAGCCCAGCCAATCTACACCGAACAAGGGAAAAGGCTTCATGAAACGGAAATGCTTGATGCAAGTGAACAAGAACAGCAACACCACAAGCATCACCCCCACGACAAACAGGTGCATATAACTCCAATGATAGTAATACATCAGATAAGTAGTGAGCAGGTCGGAAAACTGCATACTGCACAAAATGACCATCTGCAGCCACGGGAAGAAAACGGTAAAGTCGCGTTTGGGAGTCATCCATAACTGGATGTTGGACATACACTCGAAGGTGCCCTGAATCTTCGCCATGCCACTGACAAAACACACCGCCCAGAGCAACGGCAAGCAAGTAATGTAGGGCACCACAAGATTGCAAAGCAACATGACAAGTGCCGAAGCCGTAAGCAACGTCTTGTTGGTGAAACGGAATTTGGTGCGAAACAGAATCGGAAAATAGAAGGACATACCTATGAGCATGCTATACATGCACATCAGCAGGTCTTCACGCATCAAGGAGCAATCGCCAATCATCTGGTTGAGCGCACCCAGATAGATACCGCCCGACAACTGAAAAGTGAAAGCGATGCAAAGATAAATCCAAGGCTGTAGCTTCCGTGGAACAAAGTCACGGAACATGGGCATGGAGAAGGAAGGGGTGGAGGACATGCTAATTAAAATTGAAAATTAAAAATTGAAGAATTAAATCAGTAGTGGACTTCGCATTCAAGGTTGAAGCCGGCACGCAGAAGGCGCAAGTGTTCCGGTCTGTTGTCCTTCAGGCTGATACGAACGGGGATGCGTTGCTCTACCTTCACGAAGTTTCCGGTGGCATTGTCTTGCGGAATCATGGAAAAGGCGGCACCGGTGGCTTCGGAGATGGACTCTACCGTTCCTTCATAAACAATGCCCGGTACGGCATCCGCAGTCATCTTCACTCGGGCGCCTTCCTTGATGTTGGGGAGTTGCGTCTCCCGATAGTTGGCAATCACCCAAAGGCCGCTACCGTCCACGATGTCCAGCAATGTTTGCCCCGGCTGTACCAGCTGTCCTTCGTGAATGTCTTTACGACCGGTAACACCGTCACAAGTAGCGACGATCACCGTATAGGAAAGATTGAGCCGGGCCAACTCTACGGCAGCCTCTGCCAAGTGTACCATCGCCTCGTTCTGCCCCAGACGATGCGTCTGCTCACTCTTCACCAACGAGGTGGATTGCTTGGCACGCAACAATTGCTCGTAACGTGCCCGGGCGGCATCGCAGGCAGTACGCATATTGTCATATTGCTGCTTGGTGACGGCATCTTCCTTCAAGAGTTTTTCATAACGGGACAATTCACGACGGGCGTTCTCCAACTGCACACGCACTTCCTCAATAGCGGCATCGCTTACGCTCAAGTTGTTATGCGTGGTGGCAATGCCCGCTGTCGTGGCTTGTCGGCCGGCAAGGGCATTGGCAAGGTCGGCCTCCGCCTGCGCCAGCCGCAATTTGAACTCGGCATCTTCGATGATGACCAATGTATCGCCTTTGCGTACCGGACGATACTCGTCAAAGCAGATTTCACGGATGAAGCCCTGCACACGGGTATTAACAGGGGTAATGTGCTGTTTCACCTGAGCGTTATCGGTGTACTCCACACTGCCCAAATGGATGAAACGGGCGAAAACATAAACCAATCCTCCCAAGAGGAAACAGATAATAAGGAGGTTGTATATCAGCTTCTGAGTTTTTTTTGCAATCATAATAAAAATGAAAATTGAAAGTTGAAAATAGAAAAATAAAAAGAATCAGAGGGAGTGGGTGAGGTAGCGCATCTTGTAATAATTGTATATCACGTTGATACGGGCGTTCACCAGACCGAGGTCGGCACTTAGCTTGGTGTTGCTTGCATCCAGCATATCGGTCAGCAGAGCGAGGTCGTTCTTGTAGCGGTTGGCGGTGACGGCGTAGTTCTCGTCAGCCAGTTCCGCGCTCTTTTCCTGCGTACGCAAGTCGGTGAAGGAGGTCAGGAAATTGACATAACCCGCCTGTACGGCGTTTTCCACCTGCTCCTGCGCCAGTTCATGCCCCTCCTGCGCACGGCGGACATTGAGATGTGCCTGCTTCAGTTTCCGATTGTTCTTGAAGAGGGAAGAGAGGTTGTACTTCACCCCTACCCCTACATACCAGTAGTTGAAGTTGTTGTCGAGCACCGGCACTTCGAAGGTGATGGGGCCGTCCAGATGGTCGGCAGCCACCAATGCCACTTTGGGCAGACGTTCGGAGCGTTCCAGCTTCACTTGTTGCTCGCTCATGCGTACCACCAACTCGGCTTGCTGTAAACTGATATTACCCTGCACCGCCATCTGCTGCCAATCTTCTTCGGCAAGCGTCCGGATCTCCTCATCCAGCAGCGTAGTGTCGGGCACAATCTCCGTATCGGCAGGCAGATGCAACGTGGTCACCAACTGATGGTTCACAATTTTACGAGAATCCTGCACTTGTGCCAGTTGCAGCCTCAACGTCTCCCGCTGAAGTTCGTAACGGGTGATGTCGTTCTTCAACACGGTGCCTTGGCTACGCCGTGCCTCCATGTGACGAATCAGTTGCTCCGTTACATCGAGGTTTTTCCGAAGCACCCGCACCTGATTGTTCAGTTTATAGAGATTCAGATAATATCCCGTCAGCAGGAAGCGAATCTCTTGCCGGTTCTTCTGCCAATCCAACTCAGCCATCTGTTGTCCCAATTCGGCAAGGGCGATACCACTACTGATGGCACCTCCCGCATAGATGACCTGCTGCGCCTCCAAAGCGAAGTTATTGCCAAAGTGAGGCATAGGGATATTCATTCCGTTATCGAAATCACGGTCCCACAAGTGTCCGTCGCCCAAATAGCTGAACGACAAAGAAGCGCCGACATCGGGCAGCCGTTGCGCTTTAGCGGCTTTCACAGCCTGGTCAGCAGCCTCGCGCCCTGTTTGGTAGGTCTGAATACTCTTGCTGTTCGTGTCTGCCAAACGGAACATTTCTTCAATGCCCAAAGTGCGTCCGGAAGAGTGTTGGGCATACAAGCCCTGGCTGCATAGCGCTGCGAAACACAGTGCCATGAGCCACGTTCTGTTACTCATAAGCATATATTTGTTTTAAAGGGTAATTTGCTGTCTATTCTTTATTCGGATAACGAACCATCGTCTAATAAAAACGGACTTTCATATACTCTCTCTTTTCCTTCATTTCAGTTATTTCGACAGCAAAGGTAAAGAAATTAAGAGGTAAGTTGTGACCCTACGGGCGCGATATTATAACATCTTTTAACTATAAATTACAGGCTCGCATAGCTATTCAGCAACTTTACCTGATTGGAATTCAGCAATTTGCAGAAATACGGCTTAAAACAATCACCCATTGGCATTCCGGCAACACCAGAGTGCATCCCTACATTGATAATGAATACATTATAAATGTCAAGATAGGGAAACCATTACAGACCGACTGTTCCTTCTAAAAGGCACGGAATATGTACAAAACACAGATACTTTCGGTCACTGAACTTCCTCACACACGACCATCTCCATGCCCTTATACACCACCACAATCTTATGTAACTGCGTAGTGCCGACAAGACGCTTCACTGTTTCGGTTTCGGCATAGCGGTTCGCTTGCGCAATGGCTTCCAAGCGTAGTTCCTCCACGCGGTTTTCGGGGTCTTTGTACCGGGCGTATTTCAACTCAACGATGTAGCTGTGACGCATGTCGGCATAGATATCCAGCAAGGGGCAGAGGAAAATATCAACATAGCCAGCCTGCGTGTCCTGCTCGGATACGGGGCGGTAGAAGCGGTTCTGCGCTGTCATGGCAAGGGTGAACCCGTGGACAAACGATTCGCCCTTCTGCTTGTCGCGCTGCGAGGCGTAGCGATGGAGGCAGTCGGCGATGTAGCCGAAGTAAGTCCGCCAGTTGCCGTCGTACGCTAATTGACTTGCCAGCTCGTTCTTCTCGTCACTGCTGAAGTGGAGTTCTGCCTCGTTGTAGGTACTTAATAGGTAGGTGTAGAGCTGTTCCTGCACCACCAGGTTGGGGATGATGAGTTTGGTCTTCCCTTTGTACAGGCCACCTATGGAAAGCATGCCGAAGTAGAAGAGCAGGCTCACGAAGTTGTCGTGATTGACCATGCCGGAGGCGGGGAATCCCCGCTTCAGTTCGCCAGTAATGTAGCCCTGCTTCACCAGAGTCTGGATGATGGAAGCGTCATGGGCAAATTCCTTGTCCTTGCGGATGAGCATACGCAGCTTCTCGTAGTCCATGCGGATGTTGTCCTCTACCATATTGTCGGGCACACAGCCATCCATGATGTAGTTCTTGACAAAATAGAGCACCATGTTGGAGTTGTACATTGTGACTTTCCCGTATTTCCTTTGCGCAAAACAGTAGTTGTCATACCAAGGTTTCATCAGCTCTATCAGCTCGTCCACGCTGTGCTTGAAGGGGCTGTTCGTGGAATAGTAGGTCAGCATTGCGCGCACTTCTTCTTCGGTGAAACCCATCAGTTCGTTGAATTCGGACGAAAGGGAGTAGTTGGTACCAATGTTGAAGCCGCTTGTCAGGTCATCCATCGTCACGGGACTGACGCCAGTAATGAAACAACGCTTAATGCTTGAATAGGTTCCCGCCTTTATCTTGTTGAAAAAAGCACGCAGATAACCTTCGCCATGCGTCTCGTTGGTGTAACGGTACAGGCTTTCGGGGTTAGAAAGGATGGAATTGGTGAAGTGGTCGTACTCATCGATAAAAAGGTATATCTTTTGGCCCGCTCTCGCACATTCCGTGTATAGAAATTCAAATTGTTCGACCGCTCCATGCTTTTGACCCAACTGTTTCTTAAGGCCTTGAGGCAGATAGTCGGCATAGATATCACAGAAGTAATCGAACATCGTCAGACAATGCGCATCCAGCCCTTTGCGGTAATCATCCAGTTCACCTACAATGCCCGAGAAGTTGAGGTAAAGCACCAAGTAGCTGTTGCGGCTCTCCGTGGGATGCTGCCCGATATAAAGGTCGCCGAACAACTCTTCAAAACGGTCACGAGTGAGGATGTCGTAGTAGTGTTGCAGGAGGTTCAGTGTCAGACTCTTGCCGAAACGGCGGGGACGGATGAAGAAAAAGAAGCGGTCCACCTCTTCTATCAGAGGGATGAAACGTGTTTTGTCCACATAGTAATAGTTTTCGCAGCGAATGTCTGCGAAGTTCATCATGCCGTATGGCAGACGTTTCCTGTTCGGGGCTACATATTCCTTCATAACTTCTATACCTTTTTAAGAGGTTTGCTTTCAATAAGAAACAAAGGTAAAGCCTTTTTATCAGTTCTCCAAACAGTCGGTCGCTAAATTACAGGACTCCTCGCGTCACTGCACCACCAGCATCAGCCCCACGCCCCTGACGGTCTTTATCTCAATCTGTTCATCTTTCTCGAACAGCTTGCGAAGCTTGGAGATGAACACGTCCAGGCTGCGTGAGGCAAAGTAGTCGTCTTCCGTATCCCAGCAACGACTGAGGATGGCTTCGCGCCTCACCACTTCGTTCTTATTCTCGGCGAGCAGTTGCAAGATTTTGGCTTCTCTGACGGTCAGTGTCTTCAGTTGGTCGGTATCGTTGTTGCGCAGCGTGGCGCGCATGGCATTCAGCGTGTAGGCACCGAACTTGCAGCAACCAGTTTCGTCCTTGGACTTTGCCCCCTCCTTCATCTTCAGGATGGCACGGATGTGCGCATCCATCTCGTCCGGCACGAAGGGTTTCTTCACGTAGTTGTTCGCCCCTATCTCATACCCTTTCTTCACATCGCTGGGCAACACCAGTGCCGATGCGAACAGCACAGGCGTGTCGCCGTCCGTCTCCCGGATACGCCTCACCATTTCGTAGCCGTCCATCACGGGCATGTCGATGTCGGAGATGATGATGTCCGGCCGAAACTCTTCCCAGGCTTTCAGCCCCTCCTTGCCATTGGCGGCGGTGACCACTTCATATCCTCCAATCAAGTCCTGCAAGCCGCTCTGCACGATGTACGACAGGTTGGCATCGTCTTCTACCAATAAAAGTTTTATCATATCTTTAAGGAGTTATCGGGAGTTAAGACTTCCAACGAATCGACCTCTCCGGCCGAATTCTCCCGGTTCGGTAAATAGATTATAAATTCTGTATATTCTCTTTCTATGCTGTTCACGGTGATATTTCCACCATGTGCCTCTACCACTTGCTGCACGAAGTTCAGTCCCAGACCGAAACCTGCGGCACCGCCTTTCCGTATCCGTCGCTCCGCGGCTCCCCGCTCGTATTTGTTGAAGATGCGGCGCTGGTATTTGTCGGCAATGCCCAGCCCGTTGTCGTGCACCCTGATGATGGTATTCGAATCGCGGTTTTCCGAGCTGATTCTTATTTCCACAGACTCTTTGGAGTATTTGATGGCGTTGTCTATCAGGTTGCTGAATATCTCTTTCAGGTATTCGGCCTCGGCATAGACTTCCTCCACTTTCAGGTCGAAAGCGAAGCGCACCTCCTTGGTGGATTGGGCAATAAACTTATCCGCCAGTTCCTTTAGGATGGGTGCCAGCAACACTTTTACCTTCGTTATTTCCTGTTTATGGTTCTCCAGTTTGGAGATGGTGAGCACCTTGTTGGTAAGTGCCAGCAAATGTTCCGCTTCGCTTTCCGCTATCCGGTAATACTTCTCTTTCATTTCGGGCTTCCCTTCGAGTTTTCCGCTATGAAGAAAGTTCAGTATCATGAAGATAGAACTCAGTGGAGACTTCATGTCATGAATCAAAGCATAGGAGAAGTCTTCGCGGATGCGGGCTATCTTGTTCATCCGATATATCATCCTGATTTGATAAATAATGCAACCGACAACAAAACTCAAGATGATGATAGTAGCAATGATAAGCAACCCCATGCGCTCAACAAATGTCTTATATGGATTAACAAGGGTCAATTGAACCACTTGCGTGTAGTCGGAACGGATAGGAAAACCCTTAGACTTGATTGTTAGCAATGACGAAGAACCGATATCTCTACTTTTTCCCTGCATAACATCATCACTCATATCAAACATATCAATTGAGAACTCATCCTTAATTCCGCATTCTTTTAACAAAACAGATATTATTGAGTCTAATTTACTTAATGACATCGGATAGCCCATATCAGACAGTCGCTCATAAAAATAGGTTTCTGCAGGAATACTATCCTTTGTGGGACCACTCATAATTCGGGTTCCTGTAGGAACTTTCGCAAATCTAATATCTCCTTCTTTTTCTAATGCCTTTGTTATTACAATCGTAGTTTCTCTTTGAATGTTATTTTTGACAAGTATATAGGTATTATACAGCCAAATGGATTGTAAAGCCAACGCTCCAACCAAACCTAAAACGGTAAATATGACAATATAAGCAGAGAAGGACGTTCCCCTATTTGGGGATTTTCTGCTTTTTATTGCCATAATTTTATCATATAGCATCCTTGCTTTACCTTTTTTTTCTTGCGACTTCATCTACACGAACTTAAAAAACGGTTGCAAATATATTGGTTTTATTTGAAATGTTAACCTAACGATAACGGAAAAGTAACATTTTAGAAGTTGACGAACTTATAACTTTGCGCCAGTTTATTAATCAATACATCAAAAATACAAAAATATGAAAGAGAACATCAGAGATTTAAGTAAGAGTGAAGCCGAAGCTATTTTCGGAGGTGACAAAAGTTATGATTGGGTCATCATTGATGGTGTAAGGGTAAAAATAGTAGTAAAGGAATGACCTATCAAACAACAAGAATGGCTATCCTTTGATATTTGAAATCAGTTAAGAAAGTTATTTAAGAATCGAAACCTTATTAACCTAACGATAACATAAGGATAACACAAAGCCTGAAAGATATTCCCCAACTTTGCAGCATCAAAAAGAAACAAATTCAGTATTAACACTAAAGCATATTAACCTAATGATAACATAAAGCTAACATAAGTCCAAAAATACACTGCTTATCTTTGCAGCATCAAAAGAACAACAAACTTTAGTATTAACAATAAAAAAAGAAGAATTATGAAAAAAGAAGAAAAGAACAAGTGCATTTTGCTGAATGAAGCAGAAGTGAGAAACGTGAATGGCGGCTATCGCGAGCCGACTCCTGAAGAACTGGAACGGATTCGTGAAATCTATGGCCCGCTTGCCGAATACATTATCTGCTGGTAAAGGAAACTGAAAGGATAAATATTTGGATTTTCCTAATAAAATTGAAAGTATAAAAAAAAGAAGACTATTGCAGTAGTACAAGTATATTATTAACAATTTAAAAAGTAATTTTATGAAAAAGACTAATGAATTTGCAACAATGCAAGAAATGAGCGTACAAGAAATGAATGAAGTTAATGGCGGGTCGCTGTTGGTATGGGCTGTATTGGCTGTTGGTAGTATAACGATTTCTATGTGCTCTAACAATCATGTTTCAACCGGTCAAGGTACAGGAAACAATGTGGCCATAGGTGATTCGATTCAAAACAAATAACAATTTGTTAGTAACATGAGAAAAAGGGAGTGGATAAAAGTATTGTTCGCTGCAATATCACTAATCAGTTTGATTGTTATCTTTTGTTTTAGGAAAAAATATCCTACTATAGATACGACTTTCAATGATGATGATTGCATGGTTCTTTCAGTTAACGGAATGAATTTTGTATTTGATACAGGTGCAGATATTACATTGCTATATACTGATACAATACCCAACTCTACTTCCTTTTTCTATAATGCGATAGCTACAGATATATATGGGAATGAAATAAAACTTAAGAAATATTTACTACTATATCCCGGCCTGTTAAACGATGGAAGATTTTTTCAAACGGTAATGATTTTACCGAAATCCTTTGGCATAAAAAATATTGATGGGATTTTGGGGACAGATATTATTAATCATTCAAATTGGAATATTGACTTTAAGAGGCAGACGATAAATAACCAATTTTACAAATCTGAGCAAATTCCAGATATGATCTTTAATTATCGAAAGAAAGAAAGCCGATGGGTAATAGATTTACAATTGGATTCCATATTAGTAGAAGATGTCATTATTGATACTGGATATACAAGAAGCGATTTTATTCTTCCCAAAGGTTATGAGGACAAATTAAACATTGAGTTCTTCCGGAAAGATACATGCTACAATTTTAAAAACACGCTGTTTAAAATAGATTTATATACAAAAAGAGAGTGCTTAGTAAATAATACAAGAGTAAAAGAAGCCATCATTTCTTTTTCAGAGGGAGAGCATGTGATTGGATTACCATTTTTTAAGCGTTTCTCTTCTATTTATATTGATACACATGAGAAAATGATTTCTTGTTACAACTAAGTTACCGACATACAGATAGCACAATACGTTCGATAGTGATTTTTGTCTCTCTATTAACCTAACCATAACATAGAAATAACTCTCTTCTGATTTAGTCTCCTCTACTTTTGCCTCCGTAAACATCAACAAAAGTATTAATCAATAAAAACAAAGAAATATGTTATTACCGAACGAATGGATAGACAATTGCATCGAGACTTACATCTATCAGCACACTACGAAGTCTCAGGTTATTTATTGGGTGGTCTTGCTGGCCGTTACGGCCACGATGGTGGCACTTCCGTTTATCTACGTGGACATCTCGGTGCAAGGGAATGGAGTGGTCAGACCGGTGACCGAAAAGACGGAAATCACCTCCGCCGTCACGGAAATTGTCGATTCGGTGTTTGTATGCGAAGGGGAACAGGTGCGCAAGGGAGACGTGATTCTGAAATTCCGGACAAACAACCCGGATTACAAGATAAGTTACCAGTCCGCCCGCTTGGACGACTGCCATGCACAACTGGCCGATTTGGCGTATCTGGCAAAAGGGGAGTGCCCGGAACAGTTCAGTTCACCGGTACGCCGGCAGGAATATGCCTACTTCGTGAAGAAGAAAAAGGAGCTGGAGACAGCCTTGGCGCAGGCTGAGAAGGAATACAACCGAAACAAAGTGCTGTTCGAGAAGAAGGTGATTGCCGAAGAAGAGTACGACGGCTACTATTTCAGGTGGCAGAGCCAGCAGAACGAACTGGCATCGCTGGTGCAAAGCCAGTTGAGCACTTGGCAGGCCGACCTGAACAGCTACCGGAACACGTTCAATGAGATGAACGCAAGCCTGAAGCAGGAGGTCAAGGATAAGGAGATGTACATTGTGCGCAGCCCGGTGGATGGAACGGTGGACCAGTTCGCGGGAGTTTATCGGGGAAGCAGCATCCGGGTGGGACAGGCATTGGCGGTCATCAGCCCGGACTCCACGCTCTGCCTGGAGGTGTATGTCGCTCCCCGGAACATCGGGTTCATGAGCGTGGGAATGCCGGTCAAAGTGCAGGTGGAATCTTTCAACTACAACGAGTGGGGAACTTTGCCCGGCAAGGTAAAGGATATTTCGTCGGACTTCCTGACCGACAGCCAGGGAAACTCTTTCTACAAGGTGAAGTGCGAAATGGAGCGTGACTACCTGCAACTGAAAGACGGCCGGACAGGCCGGTTGAAGAAGGGAATGACGGTCAGCGCCCACTTCATGGTGACACGCCGTTCGCTGTTCGACTTGCTGCATCAGAAGATGGATAGTTGGGTAAATCCCAAACAATATGTCAACGAAACAAAGATTGCGAAATTAAACTAACCCAAAAAGAGGAGACAAGATTATGTATCAGAAAGGAGTAAAAATAAAACAGCATGACATCACCGATTGCGGAGCGGCTTGCCTGGCTTCCGTATGCGCCCACTACGGTTTGCGGTTTCCGGTGGCGCGAATCCGCCAGTATGCGTTCACCGACCAAAAGGGAACGAACGTCTTGGGGCTGATTGAAGCCGCAGGCAAGTTGGGATTGTCGGCCAAAGGGGTAAAAGCACAGTTCGAGGCCCTGCAGATAGTACCCAAACCCGCCATCGCGCATGTGATTGTGCATGAAAGGTTGCAGCACTTCGTTGTGCTGTACAAGGCGGAAAAGGGGCGCGTCACTTACATGGACCCGGCAGACGGACAGATGCACAAAGTGACGGATGACGAATTCAAAAACATGTGGACAGGCGTACTGGTCTTGATGGAACCGGAAGAGACCTTCCGGAAAGGGAACATGAAGACAAGCATGACCCGGAAATTCCTCTCCCTGCTGGCGCCGCACAAGAGCGTGATGGCACAAGCCGTATTCGGTGCTTTGATATACAGCATCCTGGGGCTTTCCACCTCCGTGTATGTGGGGAAAATCACGGACTATGTGCTGGTGGACGAAAACGTCAACCTGCTCAACCTGATGGGCGTGGTGATGATTATCGTCCTGCTGCTGCGCACGTTCATCGGTGCCATGAAGAGCATCCTTGCCCTGAAGACCGGACAGCGGATTGACGCCGCCCTGATATTGGGCTACTACAAGCATCTGCTTACACTGCCGCAACAGTTCTTCGACACAATGCGTGTGGGCGAAATCATTTCGCGTGTGAACGATGCGGTGAAGATACGCAACTTCATCAACAATGTGTCGCTCGACCTGGTGGTGAACCTGATGATTCTGCTCTTTTCCGTCTGTCTGATGTTTGTCTATTCGTGGAAGCTGGCACTCATCACGCTGGCATCCGCTCCGTTGTTCCTGCTCATCTTCCGGGGATTCAACCGGCTGAACAAGAAATACCAACGCAGCATCATGGAGAGCAGCGCGGACTTGGAAGCCCAGTTGGTGGAGTCCATCAACTCGATTGCCACCATCAAGCGTTTCGGCATCGAAGCGTTTGCCAACCTGAAGACCGAATCGCGTTTCGTCCTGTTGCTGAAGAATACGTTCCACAGCATCTATGGCGCCATCATGGCGCAGGGAGGCATACAGTTTGTCTCTACAGCCATCACCATCGCCGTGCTGTGGGTAGGAAGCCTGTTGGTGATAGACCGGGAACTGACACCGGGCACCCTGATGGTGTTCTATTCCTTGATAAGCTACGTGGTTTCGCCCATCGGCTCTTTGATTTCTTCCAACCAGACCATTCAAGATGCCCTGATTGCCGCCGACCGCCTTTTCCAGATTATGGACTTGGAACGCGAGCAGGACGACAGCCGGAAGATAGCATTGAAGCCGGATATGATTGGAGATATCTTTTTTGAGGATGTCTTCTTCCGCTACGGCTCGCGCAAGGAGGTGTTCAAGGGACTGAACCTGAAGATTGAGCAGGGAAAGACGACCGCCATCATCGGCGAAAGCGGTTCGGGCAAGACGACCTTGATCTCGCTTCTACAGCACATTTATCCCACTCAGTCGGGACGCATCCGCATCGGCGATTACGACATCGCGCAGATTGACAACAGAAGCCTGCGCCGCCGGATAGGCACGGTTCCGCAGCAGATTGAGCTGTTCGCCGGTACGGTGGTGGAGAATATCGCCATCGGCGATTTGAATCCTGACATGAAGCGGATTGTGGATTTGTCGGAGCAGTTAGGCCTGAAGCAGTTTATCGAGCGGCTTCCTAACGGGTATAATACATACATCGGCGAACACGGCGCTTCCTTATCCGGCGGCGAGCGGCAGCGCATCGCCATTGCCAGAGCCCTCTACAAAGAACCGGAAATCTTGATTTTCGACGAGGCTACCTCCTCCCTGGACACCTCCTCCGAACGGTATGTGAAGCAAACGCTGAAGGCTTTGGCCCAAAAAGGGAAGACCGTCATCATCATTGCCCACCGGCTGAACACGGTGAAGGAGGCCGACCGCGTTGTAGTGATTGACAGGGGAAAAGTGGTGGAGAACGGCACACACCAGGAATTGTTCAGGCTTGGCGGCATCTACAACCGATTGTGGACGGAGCAGTTTGAGATATTGGATTAAAGGAGTTAGAAGTGCCGTTTTCAGTTGTACAACACCCGGGTGTCAATACAACTGAAAACGGCGACATGAAAAGAAGAAATAAAGACTGAAACAGAACTTGCAGCAAGAAAAGAGCATACTATCTATACGACGTTAACCTAACGATAACCTTCAGATAACATCATCCGACAGAACAGCGCCCTACTTTTGCATCGTCAAAAGTAAACCCGTTGGCGGAATTAATTCGCAGACCCGCTTCTTACAGCTACTTAACGCACTGATTATCAAGTGCTGAAAAATACGATAACAGACACTTGTGTTCAGCGTGACAAACACTTGTGTTCAAGCTGACAAACACAAGTGTTTGAGACGACAGACGCAAGTGTCTGTCAAACCGGGGAATATAAGGAAAATTGCAGAAGTTATTTCCTCGCTGATTTAATTCCGCCAACAGACAAAGTAAGTAACCAACTAATAAAATGATGTATATGAAAAAAAGAAGTATTGCCATCGCGCTAATCCTTTTCGCCGGTATTACAGCCGTCAATGCACAAAACAGAAAATGGGCTCTGAACGACTGTATCGAGTATGCCATCGAGCATAACACCGAAGTGAAACGAAGCAAGAATCGGATTCGCAGCTTGCAAGTGCAAAGAAACACATGGAAGAACAGCCTGTTGCCGGATTTGAATGCCGGTGCCTCCCAAAAGTTTGCGTTTGGAAGAGCACTGAACCGGGACAACACCTATGAGAACAGCAACATACAGAGTTCAACCTTTTCCGTCAGCGCGGAAATGAACCTCTTTTCGGGCTTCAGGACAATCGCTTCCATCTCACAAAACAGGTATGACTTGCTGGCGGCAGAGGCGGACAAGGGACTGATAGAGAACAACCTTTCACTGAATATCACCGGCGCTTACTTCCAAATACTGCTGGACAAGGAAATCCTCCGGATAGCGCAAGAACAAATCAGGCTGACCGAAGAACAGGAAGAGCGTACCCGGCTGCTGATTGAAAACGGGAAGGCAGCACCCTCGCAGCTCTATGATGTGAGGGCGCAGTTGGCAGATGATGAATTGGCCGCAACCGAAGCAGGAAACGCATTGAGACTTGCTTTTCTGGAACTGGCCCAACTGATGGAGCTGAAAGGGAATGAATACTTTGACATTGATTCTTTAAGCGGCAACATCGTCATGGCAGACACGTTGAACCCGTTGGGCATCTATCACGCGGCATTGACCTGCATGCCACAAGTCAAACAAGCCTACTATACATGGCAAAGCAAGTCGAAGGGGGTGAAGATTGCCAAGGCAGGCTATTATCCGGCGGTTTCGCTGGGTGCCGGAATAAGTACGGGTTATTACCATTACGGACACGGGGTAAGCGAAACATTCCAAAACCAATTTAACAACAATATGCAGAAAAGCATCTATTTTACAGTCAGCCTTCCCCTGTTCGACCGTTTCGCCACACGAAACCGTGTCAGGGCGGCAAGAATCGAAGAAGATGATTCGCGGCTCTCTCTGGAGAATGAAAAGAAAAGCCTGTATAAAAATATAGAGAAAGCATACACGGATGCCTTGGCGGCCTTCGAGAAGTACCAATCGACCTCCAAAGCCGTAACCGCCAACCAAGAAGCACACCGATATGCTTTGGAAAAGTATGCAGCCGGGAAATCGACCGTATTTGAGTACAACGAAATCAAGATGAAACTGGCCGACGCCCTTTCCAAACAATCGCAGGCCAAATATACCTACTTACTGAAAGACAGAATACTGGCTTTCTATTCTTGCCATTCACCGGTAAACTGACTTTGCAAACGGTTAACGTAACGATAACATACGGATAACCTAAAAGGGTAAAAATCCTCCCAACTTTTGCATCAGAGAAAAGAAAAAGAATATAAACTTTAAAAAAAAGAACAATATGGAATCGATTACAACAGCAACGCTGATTACAACAACAACCATTTTCTCAACCTTCTTAGGTGTGTCCGGCAACAACAACGGTTTTGCCTACAATGTAGAGATGGACGAACAAATGATAACCTCGCAGACAGTGTATAAGAAGAGCGAAAACGACAAGCACTTATCGCACCACCTGAAATACAACTACACGTATGACGAGCAAGGATGCCTGACCCGAAAAGAAGCAATGAAGTGGAACGGAACCTCCAACCAATGGGAGCACAGCCATTGCCTGTATTATGTATATGACCAGTCAGGCTTTTCGATAGAATACGCCCTATGGAACCCTCAAAAGGCAGGCTACACGGAAATCCTGAGCAAGCAGGTTTATGACCAAAGCCTAGAAGGGACTATGGCCGTGACACTATACAAATGGGACAAGGCAGACAACGATTGGGTGATGCAGGACAACGTAATCATGATGAATCCGGACAGCAACCTGTTGACAGCGTTTTAACCTCCTTCGCACACCGGCATTCCCATGCCTTGAAATCCACCGCCACCTTGTGCCGCATAATGCCAACCACATCAAAAAAAAAGCAGCGCGCCCTGCCCCCTCCCTTACCAAAGAGAGTGACAGGACGCGCTTTCTATGAAAGAAAAAAACAAAAAACCTTAGAACAATTTGGCAGGATATTCGCCGGCATCCACCAAAGCCTGAATCTTATCGACTACGCTCTGGCGGTCTTCGGGATAAGTCACACCGAACCACTTGCTGGTGGTATCAAGCACCTCGCAAGTTGCCGTTCCGTCGTTAATCAGCTTGTCCACCATCAACGGGATGAAGAACTCGCTCTTCAGGTTCTCCATGTTCTTCGGGTCGCTGAGGAAGCTCTTGAAGAACTCCTTGCTGTAAGCGAAGTAGTCGGGAGTGAAGCCCCAGAAGTTCATGCTGACCGGAGTGGTCTCAGGCGTGGGCGCCCATTCGCCGTTGTCGTCGATGTACTTCACTTCGCCGTCCATGCGCTGGATTTTAGTACGCTCTACCACGGAAGTCAGCAGATGGTTGGCATCCGTTCCGCAAAGACCGCGGGAAACCGTACCGCTCTCGCTCAGCGTGTTGCCGATGCGGAAGCCCACCATGGAATATACGTTTTCGGAACCTTCGGGGAGGTTGGCAAGGAACTTGCCCATCACCTGGAAGGAGTCGCGGCCGTAGAAGTCGTCGCAGTTGATTACGGCAAACGGCTCCTTGATGACATCGGCACCCATCATCACTGCATGGTTGGTTCCCCAAGGTTTGGTACGTCCTTCCGGGCAAGTGAAGCCTTCGGGCAGGTTGTCAAGAGCCTGGAACACCAGTTCGCACGGGATGTGACCTTCATATTTAGAGATGATTTTATCGCGGAAGTCCTGCTCGAAATCCTTGCGAATCACAAAAACGAGCTTGCCAAAGCCTGCCTTGATGGCATCATAGATAGAATAATCCATGATTGTCTCGCCATTCGGACCCAGTCCGTCCAACTGTTTCAAGCCACCATAACGGCTGCCCATGCCGGCTGCCAATAAGAATAATGTAGGTTTCATATCTGTTATTTTTTAAAAGGTTAGTGTATCCGGATTGATTACGATTGCAAATGTACTAAAATTTATTACTGAAAAGGGATATTTTCAATGCATAATTTAGCACTAACCAATTAAAAAACCACATTTAGAAAGGATAACCGATGGCAAAATGCAGCGCCATGCCGTCTTTGAACTTAGGAATGTTGTAATAGCCGGACTTTCCGGTATCGTACGGATTGTGCAGGCCGATACCCAAATCCAAACGGAACACCAGAAAATCCATGTCATAACGCAGGCCGACACCGGTGCCCAACGCTATCTGCTTCGGGAAATTCTTCAGCGTAAACTCTCCGTTCGGACGGCTTTCGTCCTTGCGCATCAGCCACACATTGCCGGCATCCAAGAACACCGCCCCATGCAAGTCGGCAATCATGCGGAAACGATACTCCACGTTTGCCTCCATGCGGATATCGCCGACGTGGTTGATATAGGTGTATTTCCGTTCCTTCTCAGGAGGATATCCGCCGGGACCGATACTGCGCGCTGAGAAGGCACGCACGCTGTTGGCACCACCGATATAGAACTGCTCCGTATAGGGAGCGGTCGTGGCATTGCCGTAGGACCAGATGACACCGCCTGCAATGCGCGAAGCGATTAACTGGTTCTTGTCTATCCGATAATGGTAACGGAACTCGGAATTCAGCTTCAGGAACTGGGCGAACGGTACGCCGAACAGTTTCTTCCCCTCCTTATTGAAGTTTTGCCCGAAGATGCCATAAATGGCGGAAGTGACATTGCCCGCCGAAGCCACGGTAGTCTGCCACCAGACAGGGTTCCGCTTTCCGCGTACGGCAGCATTGTCGTAGGTATAGGTATATTCCATCGCAGGGATGAACTGGTCGCGAAGGCTGACGTAGAGCGCCGGGTTCTGTTCCTGTAACTCCTTGAAAGCCTCCGTAGGATGTCGCAGCACGTTGAAGGTCAGCCGGAAAGGCGTGAAGCTGTGCTTACCGGTCAGCTTAGGCTGGAAGTCATACGTCACATTGCCGCCAAAAGCCAACAACCTGTAGTATTTGGCACGGTTCATCTGGTCGGCATAGAGCCGGAAAGTGGTCGTAGCGGGAAAGTCGTACTCACGGTCGCCCATCCGGGGAAAAACCACCCGGGGGAAGACAAGCGATGTCGAAAGGCCCAACTCATAGCTGTTCATCAAAGAGGAACTTCCCTTACCCGTCTGCCATTCGTACGAGCCGTTCAGCTTCACGTTCCAACTTTCGCCGCCACCAAAGACATTGTTCTTCGTGAGCGTAAAGGTGGCACCCGGTCCCGTCTGGTTATTGCTCTTCATGGTGACGTCGAAATCGAACTCCGCATCGTAAGGTTTATCGAAGGCAGCGATAATATTCAGGTCCAGCGTATCGGAGACAAATGCCGTATCACGCGGCACATATTGCATCTCGGCATAACGGAAGATGCCCACATTGGCCAAACGTTCTTGCACACGGGTCTGGCGATAGAAGCTATATCGGTTCTGCATGGACTGCCGGCGCACAATGCCCGCACTGTCCTGAATCTGCTGTTTGCGGCGATATCCCTGATAGTTCAGCCAACGGTAAAGCATATTGGGACGTACCCGCAACTTGTCGTGATAATGGATGGACAAATCCTTGTAGCCGATGCTGTCATTGGGAGTCTCTCCTCGCTTGCCTAGCAGATAGACGGAACGTTTGCCCACATAGAAAGGCTTCTCCGCCACCTTCGGCATGCCGGGCACGGGTGTCATGCGCATCTGCACATGCCCGCCCGGAACCATCGTCGTGTCCGCCTGATACGTCAGATAGTCGGGACGGAAATAGTAACAGCCGACGTTGCGCAGCAAGGTACTGATGCGGGTGCGCTCCCCGTCCAAGTCGGCCACATTGAACTGCTCGCCCGGACTGATGAGCGAACGGCGGCGTCCCAGCTCCATGATACGGGTCGTGTGCGGGTCGAACCCCACGTATGCCACCGTATCGATGAAATAAGGATTGCGCATATCCACCGTATATTGCAGCTTTGCCTTCAGTGAATCTTTCGGATCGATAAAGGTCTGATAGCTGACCGTTCCGTTGAAGTAGCCGTAGTCGCGCAGCAAATTGGTGGCGGCTTTCTGCCGGATGCCGGGATTCACGGTGGACATCAGCACCGGATTGGCTCCGAACTTATTGAAAATCCATCTGCCGATTCCCTTTTCATACTTCTGGAATCCATTGTAAATCCACAATCCGAAAGGCAGCGGTGTACGCATCGTAGAACTTCCCAGGAAGGAGTTGTTCGGTGCAGTAGCCAACGCCGCTTCCACCTCCTCCATGGCAATCTCGCCCACAGCCGTCTCACTGCGGTTCAGCACAATCATCGGTTTCTGTCCGGTATAGAGTATCTCCCCTTCGGGCAGATGCTTGGTCGTGGAACAGCCGGTCCAGAGCAACATAGCCATTATGGCATATAGTAAGATTCGTTTCATTGTTTCCGGTTATTTTTTCTTCTTGAAAATAAACAGCTCGCTCAATTTATCCATCTTGCGGCGAAGCACCAGACCGACACCGGTCTCCGTGATTTCACCATCGAGCACACTCTCGTAATTCTTGTTGTGGAACACACGTATATAGCGGGTGCCCGACGTATCGAGCCGGTACTCCAACGAGATGTTGTCGATGAACGACTCCGCATTGTTCGTGGCATTGGAACCAGTGGACACTTTGCCGCCGATGATTATCTGCACACGGTCGTTGAAGAAGCGTTGCGAATAGCGGAAGCTGAAATCCTTTTGCGTGTCGCCCGTCTCGGCAGAAGTGTGGTCCTCAATCCCCACACTGATATTGGCACCTTTGATGCCTCCGGCCAACGAGTTTATCTGGCTCTGGAGCACGCTGTTCAGAGCGGTACCCATTGACAGGCCGCCGCCCTTGGCACCGCTGTTCAGGTAGATGCCCGTGGCCAGCATCGCAATCGCCTGCTTGCTGCGCTCTTCCGCTCCCATTGCCTGCAATTCGTTCTCGATGGTGGCATCTTCGGGGGCGGCGATATCGAAGATAAGCTCCAGTGCCTCCAACCGGTTCTTGATGGCAATGGATACATCGAAATTCACCATGCGCGAGCCGTCTCCGGTTTCATCGGCCACAGACGCACGCATGCGCTCTGTAGCTTTCAGGTTCAAGGTGGGGTTCATGGCATTTCCCCGCCAATCCACATAGCTGCCCGGATTGAACTGGAACTCTTTCAGCGGAATAATGGGCAACGAGTATTTCATCACACCGCCCGACAGCGTATAACGTCCGGTCAGGGTGAGATCACCTTGCGGAGTATATTGCATATTCAGGTCTCCACCGCCCTCCAGCTCAATGTATTTGCTGCGGTCGGTGCTCAAGTCGGCACGCAGACGCACCGCATCGTCTATATGGACGGACATATACATCTCCATCCCCCCCAAAGACATGGCCGGCACCTCCTCCGTTGCTACGGAAGCGGTATCGGTGAACGAAGTGAAAGTCACCAACCCGTCCAAACGGTCTTCCACCGTCAGCGGAGAGTCGGTCAATACATACGTAGCGTTTGTATTGCCCAGCAGATTCATGCTTCCTCGCATGGTCAGGCCGTCGAGCGGTCCCTTGACGGTGGCCCGCAAATCGACAAAGACCTTACCATAAATCAGACTTTCGCGCGTGCGGGGAGCATCCAGCAACGTATAATTCTCGGCCAGCAGGCTCAGGTTTGCGGTAGGCCGTTCCATATTCCGGAAATCCACAGCGCCATCAATGGTAAATGGATTCTTGCTGGTGGTATAAATGGCGAACTTATTGAACAGCAATCGGTTGTCCTTTATCTGAATAGGACGATGGTCGAACCAATAGCGTGCTCCCGCCTGACGGGCATAGACGGAAACGCTGTCCAACACAACATCCCCATTCACTTGCGGTTTCTCCAACGCACCGTCAATAAGCAGCTCACCATCCACATCACCAGAAAAAGCCACCATCCGGTCGGGAATAAAAGCGTTGCTTATCTTCAAGGGGAAATGCTCGAAGCGGGTTGTGACCTCCAGTGAGTCCTTTCCGTTCGTTTGGGTCAGGATGCCGTCGGCAGTCATCACTTCCTGATTGTCGTATGTGAAGTAGGTATTCAGATAGTGCTGGTTCTTGTCGCCGGGCAACCAGGTGGCGCCCATGCCTATATCACCCACCGGCTGCCGCTCATAGGTAAGCTTCTCAATACCCGCCTCTGCGGAGACTTGCAAGGAAGTAGCCGTCTGCACGTAGTTGGCCTCGAGCGAGAAGAGGCCGGACAATCTCGGCATATAGGGAATGACATCCGTCAACTCGTCCAACCGCATACGAAGCAACTCGATGTTGATGTTTTGCAAGGAAACCGTGTCTTGCGGATTGGATTGCACGCGGAAACAGAGTCCGTCGTCGCTGTCCATATCCACATTGGCATAGACACGCATGTTCTTATGCAGATAGATCCAATTGCAATTGTCTTCAAAATGAAACTTGCGGAAGGCTATAATCGGTTCGGCAGGAGTCAGGTTCAACAATACGCCGTTCCCCTTGCCATGTCCCTCGACCAGCGGACGGGCGTTAATGCCGAACAGCACACCGGTCCGTCCCTTCCCGTCCACATAACTTGCGGTCAGTTCGGCGTCCTCGTTACGTATCTCGCCCGTCAGCGCACTGCGGAACACAAACTGCGGATTCTTAGGTCCGTTGATCACCCCGCCCTGCAACTGCATGCGCGTCGTGTCCTGTTTCACCGTGAAGAAAATGGTATCGAGCTGCAAGGAGTCCATGCGCAGGCCGTGAACGGCGGTCCGTCCGTTGATGCCCACCTCCGGCGTAAAACCGAAACTGAGCCGGAAGTCCTCGTATGCAATCCCCTTTGTCGCCAGAAAGTAGCCCACCGGATTTTCATGCCCTGCCATCAGGTGCATGCCTGCCGAAGGCAATATCCGGCGCAGGGCGGCGTGGTCCAGATGCCGCTCCTCCAGCTGCTTCGTCAGAACAGCGACAAACTTGTCCGACTGCTCCATCAGCTTCTTCAGGGTGCTACGCGCCCGGAAGCGCAGGTTCAGGTCGCCGGCATCCATCCTCATTTTAATGGAGTCGTGACGTGCCTCCGCTGCCAGCGTGAAGGCAAAGGGATGCTTCAAAGGTCGGGGCGCAGCTCCCAGCCGATAGAGGTTCACCTCCTCCACATTCAAGTCCAACGCACCGTCCAGATAGGTGCGGTCGAGCCGCAAATCGGCACCTCCACGCATCTTCAGCAACATATTGTCGCTGGAAAGGCGGACACGGGCTACCGAAGCTTGAAGCCCCGCATCCAATTTCACCCCCGAGATATCCCAGTGCTTGTATTGCAATTGCTCCAACGAGGCTTTCAGGGCGGCAACGCTCTTGTGCGAGGTCACATCCACGCCACGTCCCTTGGCAGACACCTTGGCGGTGAGCGTATAGATAGAGTCTTGAGGCAGGAAGTGATGCAACTGCAAGTCCTTGACATCCAAAGCGGCACGATAGGCTTCGGTAGCGAGGTTGTAGGCGGCGTCCAGATTCAAAGTGCCCTCCTGCTCTTGCAGTTGCAAGGTGGCGGTGCACTGCGGACCGTCCACACCGATGCGGGCGGCCAGGCGTATGCTGTCCGGCACGACGACCGAACCGCCAGGAGCCATGTCCGCAAGTCCGGTCAGAAAGTTCAGGTTCTGGGTACGCATCTCAAAGTCCATGCTTCCACTGCGCCTCACGCTGTCCTCCAGGTTCCAGAACTCACCGCCTCCGGTCAGCGAGAAGGCCCCCGGCAAATCTACCGCAAAGCGGGAAATCTGCATCTGCTTCAGGTTGCCTTCCGTTCCTGCCTGAATCGTCAGCGGACGGAAGGGATAGGCATCCTTAAAGGTCTGGGGAAGTTCACCGGCCAGCAGCAACACATCCTGCTTGCCGATGCGGGCATTGAAGCGGGCACTCAGGCGCCCGCTAGTGGGTATATGAATCAAGTCCCAGTAGGTCTGCGCCGTGAGGCTCATCTCGCTGTGGGGGGTCAGCAGCCTCAAGGAAGGAATGCGGATAAGTGTGGAATCGGCAAACAGATGTCCGGTCAAGGAGGTGACACTCAAGCCGGAACGCTCGTTCATAGAGAACTCACGGACCACGGCGTTCATCTCCCTGCCACGATAGTAAACGGAATCTATGCCTACACGGATGTCCCGAAAAGCGATATGCGAAGGATCGAAACCTGCGGCAACCGTATCAGGCCGTACGCCCGCATCGTAGCAGAAAGAGGTCCCGCTCAGCAAGAATTTCGTCCAACCGTATGCCTGGTTCTTCAAATCGACGGCGGCATCGGCTATCTCGGCATCTCCCACCCGGGCTTCCAGACTCATGGAATCCAAAGGCATCTGCAAATCCACCGACACGTTCTTCAGCTTCAAGGCATGAAGCGCCACTTTCCAGTTCAATGCCACGGCGGCAGTATCCGCGGGGGTATCGGTCGTATCGGCAAGCAGCACTTGCACACGAGTGTCGCTCAATTCGACATTATTAATCACAGCATCCTCCTGCGTAAGGTCTATGCCATGACTTTCGAGGAAGAAACGCCCCAGCACCCCCTTGACCTGCATCCCCTCTATCAGGTTGGACGAGTTGACGGCCACCTGTTTCAGGGTGATGTCGTCCACCTCCACCTTCCCTCTGAACAAGGGACGTGCCTGAACGCGCACGTTCAGGCTTTCGAGGTTCAGCAACGTATCGGGACGTTGCACGCCGGCGGTGCTGTCGACGGGCTGTACCACCAACACGCCGCGGACCAGCAGGTTCAGGGGAAAGCGAAGGTCAATCCGCTCCACAGATATATCCATACCCGTCACATCCGAGGCGATTGCCGTGGCCTGCTTCCGTATCAGGTTCTGCACGGGCGGCACGTAGAGCAACACCATCAGGATGAAAAACAGTATTACAGGAGTAAGCAGCACCCAGAGTGCTATTCTCAGCCATTTTCTTCTCATCGGATTGTTAATCTTTCATCACGTTTAAAAGGTAGTACAAAGGAAACAATTAATTTCGACATTTGGTTCTAATGAAGAGGAAAATCACAAGGGTGGTGGCAAAGTTACGGTTCTGAAAGCAATTCGATCGCCGTCGCGCACAGATTGACGGCTGACAGTTTCTCCAACTTTCCCACGAGGAATTAAAATCACAATTATTTACACGCCATATTCCCCTCCAGGAATTTTTATCATCTCCGGCTCTTCTTGTCCGCGTCTTATCCGGCCCTTACCTGCTCCGTAGTTTCTTCGGACGTTCTTCGGACGTTCTTCGGACATTCTTCGGTCCTAGGGAGTGGAGTTTGTCCGAAGAACGTCCGAAGCCGAATAGGTCCTGGTAGGGGTGGGATAGGAAGCAGATAGGGGAAACAAGGAAGTGAAGGGAAAAGAGCGTTTTTTCACCGGAACGTGCCGGTCACAAAAAAAGGACGAAAAAATATCTTACATTTTAAAAGAACGAAGCAACCGCCTCAATGCCATTTTCACACCTGTGGGCAATGGGGCGATTGGGGGCAGAATCAAATGAATCAAAATGAAGTCATAGATATTTCAAAAACAGTCATATAAAAAATTGCAAATGCCGAAACTGATTGTTATATTTGCATATTTCAAAATTGTTTTCCTTTAAATGCACGAATTATGAAAAGAAAGATCATCCTTATCGCAGCCGTAATTTTTAGTTTTTGTAGTTACATCCAATATCGTGGCGCGAGCATGAAACAGCTAACAAATCTTCAAATCGCAAACATCGAAGCTCTTGCCAGTGGAGAAGGTGCCACACCCGTCAAAATTCCTTGTAGCGAAAAAGATAAATCTGAATGCAAATTCCTGATCGAAGACTCTGAAGGGGTTTGGAGGCATCTTATAGTCAAAGATATGGAGCCTAAAAAATAATCGTTATGAACCGCCTCTTCCTCCTTCTTTCCACACTCCTGACCGGAATTTTGCTTGTATCATGCAATTACCGGAACAAGACTGATGACACCCCCATTTTCTGCCTTGAAGGAACCGTGATACCCGCCGATTCACTTGAAAACAGCCACTTTGTTATTGATGTAAACGCCGATGAAATCATTCTTGAAGCTTCCAAAGAATCATTCTTCGTCGAGACATACCGATTGACAACTGATAGCGCCCTCCTCTCTCGTCGTTACGGCAAGCGGGGAACAGGGCCTGAGGAGCTGATAGAGGCACATCGCATATTCTACCACAAGCCTACACAGAATATGCTACTCTACAGTGTCAACGACAGGAACGCGCAAATCATCAACCTCGACACCGAAACCATACGTCCTCTCCATGTCTTCAGGCAAAGTACAGCCCTGTGGCTTGAACAGGCGGAGTACATAAACGACAGTACACTGATCAGCACTTGTGTCATCCCCAATCCGAAAAGCCGGAAACGGGACTGGTTCAAGCTCCTGCACCTACCCACCGGAAAACTGACTGACATCGAGGGATTCTGGCCGGAAGACGGATTCGATGAGCCTGTAATGACCAAACAATGGGTTTACAACTCCGGGGCACACATCAAGAAGCATCCCCACCGGAACCGCTTTCTGTACGGATGCGGTGACGAGGGATTTTATGCTGAGATCTTTGATCTGGAAGGTAATCGGGTCGTCAACCGCAAAGTCATACTCGACCAATATCCGTCGTACCGTCCGGGAAAGGACGGTGTCAGTCCCGAAGGAGAACCGGACTCGCAATTAAAGGGGTTCAAGGTGTCCGTGACATCCCGCCACATCTATATACTCCGCCACAGAGAGACTCACGGCGATTTACGTGCCAAACAACTCCCTGATAAGTTTAAAGGACCGGGCAAGAGCGTCAGCTATAGTGAAGAGGTGTTCGTATTTGATTGGGAAGGGCAGTTGTGCCACAAGCTGCATCTGTCTCCTTTCGTTGTCAACATCGTTGCGACAGAAGATGACAGCACCCTTTACGGCATCACGGAGTCGGAAGCATACGAGCCGCTTATAGTCAAGTACCGGCTCTGATATTCCTTAACGCACCGGTATTTTCGGGCCGCCTCATCGCGTCTGTTTCCTGAACCTCAGCCACAGCATCACCCCCGCACTGGTCAGCCCGAAGGGGAAAGCCATCCAGATGCCCGTCAGCCCCCAACCCAAGATAAAGCCGCAGAGGTAGCCCACTGGCAAAGAGATAAAAAAATAGGAGATGAAGGCGATGACCATCATCGGCTTCACGTCTGAAATGCCCCGCAGGGCATTGGCGAAGGTTATCTGCAACCCGTCGCCGAACTGATAAATCAGGAAGGGAAAGAAGAGGGCGGAAACCATGGCAGACACTTCCGCATTGTCCGTGAACCATCCGCCCACCTGGCCGTGAAGGGCAAAAACGATGCTGAGCAACACCACCTCCATGCAGAGCATGATATGGAAGCCCGCGTATGCCGAACGGCGTACATTCGGCACATCTCCCTGTCCCTTGAAGTTGCTGACACGCACCGCCACAGCGGCCCCCATGCCATAGTACATCATGAAAGTGAACTGAGCGATGGTAAGCATTATCTGGTGGGAAGCCAGCGCCAGCGTACCCAGCCACCCCACCATGATGACACTGAGGCTGAACGAAGCGGTCTCCATGCCCATCTGCATGCCGACAGGCCATCCCAACGCATTGAGCTGCTTGAACATCGGCGCCGACCAGCCCAAGCGCATGAAGCCTACCTTGTAACGGATGAAGCGGCGGCTGCGAAGCACAATCACGGCAAAGACCACCACCATCACGATGCGGGAGAACAGCGTGCTGACACCCGCGCCCAGCAGCCCCATTTCCGGAAAGCCCAGCTTTCCGTTGATAAGGATGTAGTTGCCCACAATGTTCAGGGTATTCCCTCCAAGCAGAATCCACATGGCGGTGCGCGTATCGGTAATGCCGTCTGTGAACTGCTTGAAGCCATTGAACAGCATGACAAAGACCAGCGAGGCAAGCAGCACCAGATAATAAGGCTTAATCAGCGGCAGCAAGTCCTCGGGCTGCCCCAGTCGCTCCACATTGAAGTATAGAACAGCCATCACAAAGGTCAGCAGCAAGGCTACGCATACATTCGCCACCAGGCTGCACCGCAACGCCTGCCCGGCTTCGGCATGGCGGCGGTTGCCGTAGAAACCGCCCACCACCGGTGTCAGTCCGTAGCTGAAACCCGTACTGAAGATGATGCACAGCGTGAAGAGATTGTTCACAAACGAAGCGGCACCCAGCTCTTCCGTGCTGTGATGCCCAATCATCAACGTATCGGCAAAGCCCAATACGATGACTCCCAACTGCCCCACCACAATGGGCATCCCCAAAAAGAGCAAGGCTTTGTAATGTTGTTTATAGGTATCGAATAGATGTTTCATGATGATATGATTACAAAAAGGAATTATCGGAAGTTGGCAGAAGTTATCGGGAGTCAAAAGCCAATACTCCGAATCATGCAAGCAGGACTATCGGCCTTTAACTCCTAAGGAGGTTGTCAAAAACGAAAAGGAACCGACATAATGATAAATTTCAGGCACGGATTACACGGAATTCACGGATTAACAAAGAAGAAAACCTTGTAAATCCGTGTGATCCGTGCCTAAAAGATAGTGAAATGTATGTTCTGACACATCTACTTAGAACTCCCGACAACTCCTTTATAATACAACACCGCCGCATTCTCGTCGCGAAACGTCTGCCGCGCCACTCTGCGGAGTTGTTCTGCCGTCACCGCACGGTAGTTGTCCACCTCCCGGTCTATGTCTTCCGCCTGCCCTGTCAGTTCGAACCAGGCAAGGTTCGTAGCCACATTCAGGTAGTTGATGTTGCCGAATATCTGCGTGGATTCAAATTTGTTCTTCACCTTCTCCAGCTCCTGCCCGCCAACAAGCACGTTCCGCAACTCTTCCAGTTCCCGGCGGACAGCCGCTTCCGCCTGCTCCAGAGAGACGCCTGCAGAAGGTTTTCCGCTGATGTGGAGCAATCCCGCATCCCGGGTGCCGGAAATGTAGGCATCAAGACTGGAAAAGAGCTTCTGCTCCTGCACCAGCTTGCGTGTCAAGCGGCTGGAGCGCCCGTTGCTCAGGATATCCGACAGGATGTCGAAAGCATAATAGTCGGCTTCATTGCGACCGCACATACGGTAAGCCATGAACAAGGCATCCAGAGGGACGTTCCGTTCCACCGTCTGCCTGCGCTCTGCTGTCTGCATGGGTTCCTGCGGCAGTTGCCTCACCGGCACTTCCCTGCGGGGAATCGGGCCGAACCACTTCTCCGTCAGCCTGACCGTTTCTTCCCACGAGATGTTTCCGGTAACGGCGAGCACTGCGTTGTTGGGTGCATAGAAGCGGAAAAAGAACTCCTTCACCTCGGCAAGCGTGGCGTTGGCGATGTGTGAAAGTTCTTTCCCGATAGTAGGCCAGCGATAAGGGTGCTTCTGATAGGCCAGTGGACGAAGCAGATGCCCCACATCGCCATACGGCTGGTTCAGGCAACGCTGCTTGAACTCTTCGATCACCACCGCCCGCTGCACTTCGAGACTCTGCTCGCTGAACGCCAATTCCAGCATGCGGTCGGATTCCAACCAGAATCCGATTTCCACATTCGACTTCGGAATCGTCAGGTAGTAGTTGGTGATGTCATTGTTTGTCCACGCGTTGTTCTCCCCGCCTGCCCGTTGCAGCGGGGTGTCATAATCAGGGATGTGCACCGAACCTCCGAACATCAGGTGCTCGAAGAGGTGGGCGAAACCGGTGTGGTCGGGATGCTCGTCGCGGGCACCGACATCATAGACAATGTTCAGGGCGACCATTTGCGTGCTGCGGTCCTCGTGATGCACCAGACGCAGGCCGTTGGGAAGACGGTATTTATTTATCTTCATAATTTATAGGACGAAAAGAGTTACCGGAAGTCATTCGGGAGCAATCACTCCGTTAGGAGGTAAAGGCCCATCGCATAGCGATAGAAAAGGTATTGGTTCCTAACTCCCGGACAACTCCTGCCAACTCCCGATAACTCCTTTAAATCGATTACAACACCGTCACTTTCTTAATCACCACATCCTCCTCCGGACGGTCGTTGCGGTCGGTCTTCACCTTCTGTATGCTGTCCACCACGTCCATGCCTTCCAGCACTTCGCCAAACACGGTATATGAGCCGTCCAGATGGGGCGTACCGCCCACGGTAGTATAGGCCTTCACCTGTTCGGGGGTGAATCGGAATTCCGGTTCATTGGCCACCTGTGCCTCTGCCTGCGCTATCAAGGAGTCTTGCAGGTTCATCAGACCATCCTGGTCGCCCGCCTTGCGCATCTTGTAGATTTCTTTCATGTGTTTCTGTGCCAGCGCATTGAAAACGTTGTTCAGGCGCACCTGGTTCATCTGCTGCTCCATGCCCAGCAGGGTGGAGTCGCTATAGACCTTTCCGGTAACGATGTAGAACTGGCATCCGGAGGATTCCTTGTTCGGATTCACCTCATCGCCCTGACGTGCGGCAGACAAGGCACCTTTCTTGTGGAAATACTGCGGATAGACAAACTCGGCAGGAACGGTATAGCCCACGTCGCCCGATCCCAGCATCTTGCCTTTCGGGGCGCCTTTCGATTCCGGGTCGCCTGCCTGTATCATGAAATCCTTGATGACCCGATGAAAGAGCGTGCCCTCATACGTGCCTTCCTTGGCCAGTTTGATAAAATTGTCGCGATGTTTCGGCGTTTCGTTATAGAGCTTCACGATGATGTCGCCCGCACTGGTTTCAATCTTCAGCTTTGTTTCTTTTTCCATGTCTCCTTGTTGTTTTTGTCCCGGCTTGCATGCTGTCAGCCCGCAAGCCAGCAGGGTTAATAATACAATGATGTTCCGTTTCATTCGTTTTTCTATTTGATTAAAGTCCGCAAATATACGAAAATCAGCCCAAAGCCGCAAAGAAAGATTGTGCCTGCGTCTTCACCTCCTCTATGCAGGCAAGCAGGGAGAGTGCATGCGCCTTCAGTTCGTTGGTGAAAGGAGCCTCCCGGGAAGATTCCAGCAGCCTCATCAAGGCTACCGCCTCCGTGGCGCCAATCAGGGTGAAGAGGGGAATCATCTTATGCGAGACGGCAGCCAGTTCTTCTACCTCCTCACACTCCACCGCCTTCCGCAGACGTGCCGCATGCAGACGGGTCTCAGCAAGAAAACTCTCCACGATAGACTTCGCCTCCTTTGGGTCGCCTGCAGAGAAAGCCGTGAGAGACGAGAAGTCAAGCTCTTTCGGACTATCCGGAACTTCCGCCGCCGGTGCATCGACCGCCTGCTCCAATTCGCCCAGCAGTTCGCCGACGGTAAACGGCTTGTGCAGGCATCCGGCAAATCCATGAGCCACAAACTCCTCGCGGCGCATGTCGCTACGGGCGGTAACGGCTATCACCGGGAGGGTGCACGCCTGCGGGATGTTCGACGCACGAAGCAATGCCAGCAGGTCGAAGCCGTTCATGGCAGGCATCTGCACGTCGGTGAGCAGCGCATCGAAAGTATCGGTGCGCAAAGCATCGAGCAACTCGTCCGGTTGCAAGCAGGAGACCGAATCGATGCCACCCTGCCTGAGCATGGCAGCCGTAAGAGTGAGCTGGATGCGGTCATCGTCAATCAGAAGAAGGCGCTTCAGTTGGAATGAAGAATCTCCTTGCGGCATGACAGCGCAGCCCCACTCTTCATGCTTCATTCTTAATTCTTCATTCCTCCCCGATTCTTCATTATCAACCGGTTCTTCATTTAAAAAGGTCGGGATACACAGGGTAAAGGTGCTCCCCTTACCGGGCACGCTATCCACCCAGATGGTGCCTCCAAGCAGCTGTACCAACATGCGGACAATGGAAAGGCCGAGCCCGAAGCCCTCTTTCCCCTGGGCATCCGGCAGGCGGGTGAACTCCCGAAAGATGCGTTCGCAGTCGGCAGGTTGCATGCCTTTGCCGGTATCTGCAACAGCTATCACCAAAGAACACCCCTCGTAACGGGCAGTCAGCGTGATGCTGCCCCGCTCCGTAAACTTCACGGCATTAGAAAGCAGGTTATCGACCACCTGCCGCAGGCGCAAGGGGTCGCCCGTACAGGGCTCTGCCAAGCGGGAGTCCATATCGCAGTGAAACGCCAACCCTTTTGCCGCCACAAGCGGTTGGAAACCGGCACACACCTCTTCAAGCAAGCGTAAAGGACGGAAAGCCACCCGGCGGACCTCTACTTTGTTCAACTCCAGCGAATGGAAGTCAAGCAAGTCGGTCACCAGCTTCAACAAATGCTCTGAGGAGCTCCTGATATGGTTCACATAAAGCCGTTGCCGCTCCTCTTCCACCAACCGGACGAGCAGGTCGGCATATCCAATGATAGAGCCAAGCGGCGCCTTGAAGTCGTGGGTGATGGCAAGCATCAGCTTCTCGCGGACGGCAAGTAGCTCTTCGGCACGGCGGCGCGCCTCTTCCAACTCACGCCGGTAGCGATTGCTGCGGGTGATGTCACGCCCGATGACGACAAGGAACAGCACCGAAAGCAGCAGTGCGCCCGCTGCAATGCCCCCAATCGTCCGGACCGAACGGTGACGGACCTCCTGACGATATGTCGCCTCCGCCCGCGCACGCAGAAGGGTTTCCGCCTCATGCTCTTTCAGCAGGCTGTCGATGCGAACGGCCAGCAGGTCGCTGCGGCGTTGCAGGTCACGCTTGCGACGCTGCACGGCGGTGTGCACCGCCCTCTTCTGCCGCGCCACGGCACGCAACTCTTCGTGCAAGGAGTCGGCAGGATTATAGGGCGCAAGCAGCGTATCCGTAGCATATTCAAGAGAGGTATTCACCCGGATTACCGTATCCTTTCTGGGCGGAGCAAATACCTCGCCCAGACGGCGGAAGAAGCCTTTCTTGCGAACGGGGGTCACCACCGTGTCGCGGTGTGCAATGACCCGGTGCTGCACACGCTGCCGGATAACGGCTGAATCCTGCCGGGCAAGAATCTGCTCAATGTCGGCTTCGGAGAGCATGGTGCCCTCCGAAGCGCCCGACGTACGCAACATCTTTATCGTGTTGGCATCCTTCTCGCGCAAGAGAGCAAGCAGGCTGTCCGTCCACTGCACGTCGCAGGAATCGGACCGCATCAGGTTCTCCATCTCACGGTGCACAAAAAACAACGAGAAAAACAGCGCCGCCAGCAGCAACGCATAACCTGCTCCAATCTTAACTTTAGAAACACTCTTCATACCCGGTGACAAAATATAAGCCTGCAATATTCGCAAAATCCGACGGCATCTGCAAGCAAACACCGGGAAAGCTTCCCGTTCACCGCTCTTTTATTTTAATTTAAAGCTGCCGATAGAACCTATTCAGACAAAAGCACGTACCTTTGCCCACACCTAAAAGAAATAAAAGTTCCAGACAATGATCTCCATATTAATCGTAGAAGATGACACCACCTATGGCATGATGCTGAAGACATGGCTCGGCAAGCAGGGTTTCCAAGTGGCAACCGCCGGCAGCATCGCCAGTGCTCAAAAGCAGATTGAAGCGGAAACTCCGGACCTGATACTGTCCGACCTGCGCCTACCCGACAAGGATGGCATCGACCTGCTGAAGTGGTTGGGGAAGAATGGCAGGCAGATACCGCTGATTGTCATGACAAGCTATGCCGACATACAGACTGCCGTCCAGACCATGAAACTGGGTGCCTGCGACTATGTGGCAAAGCCGGTGAATCCGGAACTGCTGCTGAAGAAGATTCGGGAGGCACTGGCGGCCTCCCCGGACAAAGCCCGCCCCACCGCCGGGAAACCTGCACACCAACCGGCCGCCACCCCCCTGCCCGCCGACTTCCTGGAAGGGGAAAGCGATGCCGCCAGACAACTCTACCACTACGTAAGGCTGGTGGCTCCTACCAACATGTCCGTACTTGTCAACGGTGCCAGTGGAACGGGCAAAGAATACGTAGCACGCCGCCTCCACCAGCTCAGCAAACGCGCCGACCGCCCGTTCATCGCCATTGACTGCGGCTCCATCCCCAAGGAACTGGCCGCATCGGAATTTTTCGGACACATCAAAGGAGCCTTCACCGGCGCACTGACCGACAAGACGGGAGCTTTCGTCGAAGCCCAAGGCGGCACCCTCTTTCTGGACGAGATAGGAAACCTGAGCTACGAAGTGCAGATACAGCTGTTGCGTGCCTTGCAGGAGCGCAAAATACGCCCGGTCGGTTCGAACAAGGAAATAAGCGTGGACGTGCGCCTGGTGTCCGCCACCAACGAGAATCTGGAGCAGGCCATCGGAAAAGGCGCGTTCCGCGAGGACCTGTACCACCGCATCAACGAATTCACCCTGCGCATGCCGCCCCTCAAGGAGCGCCGCGAAGACATCCTGCCCTTTGCCAACTTCTTTCTGGAGCAGGCAAACCGCGAACTGGACAAGCAACTGTCCGGCTTCGACGGCAAGGCCTCCCGCGCATTGCTGGAATATGCCTGGCCCGGCAACCTGCGACAGATGAAGAACGTGGTGCGCCGCGCCACCCTGCTGGCACAAGGCACGTCCGTCACCCTCGACGAGCTGGGCGAACTGGCGATATCCACC
>NZ_JAICZW010000120.1 GCF_029057325.1 Bacteroides sp.
CCTATCCCATCTTTATGCCGATCCTGAAGGAATCGCCTTCTTCGTCCGGAACTTCAGCCAAAACTACAACGGAGTACCTCCTGTTTTGCAGCATCTGGGAACCGTTTCTTTCCGTGGAGAGGTGTCCGGCTACTTCAACGACCTTGTCACCTACGGGTTGGTGCATACCGACTTAGGCAACATCCAGACCGACCTGAAGCTAAGTTCAGACAAGGGAAAAGGTCATTTCGCCTACTCCGGTGCGATGAAAACGGAGAATTTCGAGCTTGGCAAGATGTTGGGTAACGACAAGCTCGGCAAGGTAACCTTCAACTTGGATGTCAATGGCAGCCATTACGAAAATCAATACCCAACCGTAACGCTGAAAGGCCTAATCGCCTCCATTGATTATAGCGACTACACGTATGAAAACATCACGCTGGACGGAGAGTATAAGCAGGGAGGCTTCATCGGAGAAATCGCAGTGGATGACCCTAACGGTGCGGTAGCCGTCATCGGCAGCATTAATACGGTCAGTAGGATTCCGACATTCAATTTTCTGGCAAGTATAGACAAAATCCGTCCACACGCCCTCCATCTGACACCCAACTACGAGGACACGGAAATGTCGGTCAAGATCAAGGCAAACTTCACCGGCGGCTCCATCGATGAGATGAACGGTGAAATCAGCATAGACAGCCTGCAATTCACCTCCCCGGAGACACAATACTCTATGAACAACCTGAAGATTACTGCCCGGAAAGACGAGAACCGGAAACGTCTGAGCATCCGGTCCGACTTCTTGCAAGGCTACATAGAAGGCGACTACTCCTACCGTACCCTGCCTGCCAGCATACTGAACATTATGCGGCGCTACCTCCCCACCCTTATCCAACCGGACAAGAAACCTGTTGAAACGGAAAACAACTTTCACTTCGATTTGCGTGTGAATAATACGGACCTGCTCTCTACCGTTTTCCTGATGCCGATAAAGATATATACGCCTTCTACCGTCAAAGGATATTTCAACGACAAAGCGCGGCGTCTGCGTGTGGAAGGATATTTTCCCCGTCTGCGTTACGAAAACAAATTCATGGAGTCAGGCATGTTTCTTTGCGAAAACTACGATGACCAGTTTCATGCGCACGTGCGTTTCAGTAACCGAAAGACAGATGGAACCGTCAACATGGCATTGGAAGCGCATGCCAAAAACGACAGCATCCGGACAACGCTGAATTGGGGCAACAACAATACCGCCACTTATAGCGGCAAGCTGGGTGTCGTCGCACACTTTATCCGCGAACAGCAAGAGAAGAACGGCAACAATAAGAAACTGCCCCCCCTGAAAACCATCATCGACATACAGCCCACCAACGCCATCCTGAACGACACCTTGTGGGAGATACACCCTTCTCAGGTGGTGCTTGATTCCGGAAAAGTGTATGTCAACAATTTCTGTTTCAGCCACAAAGACCGCCATCTGCGGATTGACGGAGTGGTGTCAAAGGAACCGGAAGATACTGTACGCCTGGACTTAAAGCAGATAAACATCGGCTATGTGTTCGACATCGCCGACCTTGGTGTCAATTTTAAAGGTGAAGCCACCGGGCCAGCTTTCGCCAGCGGAGTATTAGATAAGCCGGTCATGAGCACCGACCTGTTCATCCGCAACCTCGGGCTGAACGACGGACTGCTGGGAGATGCCGACATACACGGAGAATGGCACCACAACGTGAAAGGCATCTACCTGGACGCCCACATCCAAGAGGCGGACATCGCCCACAGCCATGTGCACGGATATGTATATCCCCTAAAGCCGACCAGCGCCCTCGACCTGCAGATTGAGGCAGACAACACCAACCTGAAGTTCATCCACTACTACATGAACAGCATCACGCCCGACTTCCATGGACGTGCCACCGGACAGGTGCACTTCTACGGCAAGTTCAAGGCTTTGACCATGGAGGGACGCGTGTTTGGCGACGCCTCCATGAAAGTCGATGTGCTGAATACGACCTTCTCCTTGAAAGACAGCATCTACATCGAACCCGGCGGATTGACATTCAAAAACAACCGGGTCTTTGATACGCAAGGACATCAGGGCCATGTAAACGGCTATCTCCATTACCGGCATTTCAAAGATTTGGAATACCGGTTCAACTTCAACGTCAACAACATGCTGGTGATGAACACAAAAGAATCGCCCGACTATCCTTTCTATGGAACCATCTACGGCACGGGCAACGCCACCATTGCGGGCAATGCGCAAGACGGCGTGAACATCGACGTGGCGATGACTACCAACCGCAACTCCATCTTTACCTATATAAAGGATAACGTTTCCACGGCAGTCAGCAACCAGTTCATCCGATTTGTGGACAAGACACCCCGTCGTGCCGTACAAGACTCTGTGCGCCTCTCCGATTACGAAATCGCACAAGAGGAAAGCGAAGAAGAAGGCGACACGGACATCCGGCTGAACCTGCTGGTAGATGCCACCCCCGACGCCACCATGAAGATTGTCATGGACCCCATCGCCGGCGACTACATCAGCGGACGGGGAAGCGGAAACATCCGTACCGAATTCTTCAATAAGGGAGACGTGAGAATGTTCGGCAGCTACCGCATCAATCAAGGCATTTATAAATTCAGCTTGCAGGAAGTGATTCGCAAGGACTTCATCATCAGAGACGGAAGCGCCATCGCCTTCAACGGCTCTCCGCTGGATGCCACGTTGGACATCAAGGCCGGTTATACGGTGAACTCCGCTTCGCTGAACGACCTGATGCCCAACGAAGCCACCTCCACCGGCTATATCAACCAGACCAATGTAAAGGTTAACTGCATCATGAACCTCTCCGGACAACTGACTGCCCCCGACCTCGACTTTGACATCGAACTGCCCAACGAACGGGATGAAGTGCAAGCCCTGGTACGCAACTACATCCCCACCGACGAACAGATGAACATGCAGATACTCTACCTGCTGGCCATCGGCAAATTCTATACCCCCGAGAATCTGGGCGCCACGCAAAACTCCAACATGATGTCAAGCGTGGTATCGTCCACCCTCTCCGGACAGCTGAACAATGCCTTGTCCAACATACTCAACGTCAGCAACTGGAACTTCGGCACCAACTTCAGCACCGGCGAGAAGGGATGGACGGACGTGGAGTTCGAGACCATGCTTTCGGGACAACTGCTGAACAACCGGCTGCTCATCAACGGCAACTTCGGCTACCGCGACAACCCGATGGCGAACACCAACTTCGTGGGAGACTTTGAGGCCGAATGGCTCGTCAACCGCTCCGGCGACATCCGCCTGAAAGCCTACAACGAGACCAACGACCGCTACTACACCCGCACCAACCTGACCACGCAGGGCATCGGCATCATCTTCAAGAAAGATTTCAATAAATGGAGCGAACTCCTCTTCTGGAACAAATGGAAGCTGCGGAGACTGAAAGAAAGGCAGAAACAGCCGAAGGAGAAATAAGCGCATAGCCACGGAGCGAAAAGCACCCATATAGGGGGCCGAAAACGCCTATATACGCATTTTTTGCTCCCTATATATCTGATTATTCTTTACAAGAAATCCGTGAAATCCGTGCCCGAAATCATGACATTAAGCAAGCGACGACAAGGTTTTCCGGACAGCCTGACCACGGTTCTTTCATTTAGGACTTACACTTATAAATGAAAACAAACTTTAAATGAAAGAGCCGTGACAGCCAGAACCTCTCTCTTAGAACGGCAACGGTCCGTCCGGTCCTGCTCCCCCGAACGGGTTATCCGCCTGCGGATAATAATTGTCGGGAGGCGGGGGCGGAGTCGCCGTGCTTCCGATGGGCGTATTCATCCGTGAGCCGAAGGTTGCCCCCCCACCCTCTGCGGGAGGCGGAATCACCATGTCGTCCTCCGGATTCTGGAAGCGGGTGTACTGGCCGATGAACCTCAGGCGCACATCGCCCACGGCACCGTTACGGTGCTTGGCTATGATGATTTCCGCCATGCCCCGAAGGTCGGAGCCATCGGCCGAAGTATAAATCTTGTAATACTCGGGACGGTGAATGAAGCACACCATATCGGCATCCTGCTCGATGGCACCGGACTCACGAAGGTCGCTCAACTGAGGCCGCTTGCCCTCCTCGCCCTCGCGGTTCTCCACGCCACGGTTCAACTGCGACAGGGCGATGATGGGAATGTTCAGCTCCTTTGCCAACCCCTTCAGCGAACGCGAGATGGTACTCACCTCTTCCTGGCGGCTGCCGAACGACATGCCGCTGGCATTCATCAGCTGGAGGTAGTCGATGATGATAATCTTCACGCCATGCTCACGCACCAGGCGGCGGGCTTTGGTACGAAGCTCGAACACGGACAATGAAGGCGTATCGTCCACATAGAGCGGAGCGTCCAGCAAGTCGCGCAACTTGTAGTCCAGCTGTTGCCATTCATAGTCCGCCAGCTGACCGCTCTTGATTTTCTCGCTCGGAATCTCGCACACATTGGATATCAGACGGTTCACCAACTGCACGTTGCTCATTTCGAGCGAGAACAGCGCCACGGGGTTGCGGAAATTCACGGCAATGTTCTTCGCCATAGAGAGCACGAACGCCGTCTTACCCATGGCAGGACGTGCCGCGATGATGATAAGGTCGGAATTCTGCCAGCCGGAAGTCATCTTGTCCAGTTTGGTATAGCCGCTCTCCAGTCCGCTCAATCCGTCGGTACGTGCGGCGGCCTTCTGAATCTGCTCGTATGCCTGGGCGATGACCGGATTAATCTGCGTATAATCCTTCTTCATGTTCTGTTGAGAAATCTCGAACAGCTTGCCCTCGGCTTCTTGCATCAGGTCGTCCACATCCAGCGTCTCGTCGAACGCCTTGCTCTGGATATTGCTGGTATAGGTAATCAGCTCGCGTGCCAATGCCTTCTGCGCGATGATGCGTGCATGATATTCGATGTGCGCCGACGATGCCACCTTGCCGCTGAGCTGGGTGATGTAGAACGGTCCGCCCACCTCTTCCAGGTCTCCCCGCTTGGAAAGCTGCTCTTTCACGGTGAGGATATCCACCGGCTTCTGATTGATGGCCAAGTCGGTGATGGCGGAGTATATCAACTGATGCTTATGTTCATAGAATGACTCGGGACGCAGAATCTCACTGACCAGTGAATAAGCGTCTTTCTCAATCATCAAGGCACCCAGTACGGCTTCTTCCAGTTCCGGTGCTTGCGGTTGGATGCGACCGTAGTCGGTAACGGGCTGCGGTGCCTTTCCTTTCGGAGTGCGGGATGTTCTTCTTTGTTCTGCCACGAAATTTAGAAATTGAAAATTAAAAAAATTCAGGTTCCCTTTTCAAAAAAGGGGAGGCAAAGATAGCGAAACCCGGGCACATACGGATATGTTTTCGGCAGAAAGATTTCGGCCTTTAACAGATAACTCCTGCTAACTTTATAATAACGTTCAATAATATACCACGCTGTCACCCCGTATCACAAAAGGACGCTGCATATCCGCCACGCGAGGCGACTTGCCGTAGATGACGAACAGCTTATAATCCGGCACCGAGTCAAAAAGCAGAGTCTGTGAATCGGCAGGCATGGCGGTTGCCAGGTCATGCCAGCCGTTATCCCATCCGCACAAGGTGTAAGTCTGGGTAATATCAAGCGTCAAGATTCGTTTTACATCATACAGGTGCATATCCTTTAACCGGATGGTATGTTCCGGCTCAGGTGCGGGAACAAATTGAGGCACACCGTCTTCCCCCAGAATATAAGGCGGTATGCCCGCCAGATTCAGCAGCGAATCAACAGGAAAGTACAACAGACCTCGCCCCAAATTATGGAACACGGTCCGCCTGCCAACCGTTTCCCCCCGCTTGATTTCATTCAGATGTCCTCGGTTGTAGGTTGCGACACTCAGGTACGGCAATTTCAATGTGACATCCGCTACCGGATAATAATCGGCTGTCACCTCCTGCAAAGCCGGAGGTTCGTAACAGACACGCATCACTATGGGAGCCACCCATCGGTTACGTTCCGGCTCACGTTCGTAAGGCGAGAAAAAGTGAAAATGTCCTGCCTCGTCGGTGAAACTGTTGTAGCTATGTCCGCCATTCACCTTGCCGTGATAGGGCAACACATCGATGTTCAATGGGATGCCAACGGAA
>NZ_JAICZW010000121.1 GCF_029057325.1 Bacteroides sp.
TTCCAAATCCATCGAACGTGCCCAGAAGAAAGTGGAAGAAAACAACTTCGGCATCCGCAAACGCCTGTTGGAATATGACGACGTGATGAACAAGCAGCGTACCGTGGTCTATACCAAACGCCGCCACGCCTTGATGGGCGAACGTATCGGCATGGACATCGTGAACATGATTTGGGACCGTTGCGCCAACGCCCTCGAAGGCCCCGACTACGAGAACTGCAAGATGGATATCCTCCAGACACTCGCCATGGAACCGCCCTTCACCGAAGAGGAGTTCCGCAACGAGAAGAAAGAGACATTGACGGAAAAAACATTCAATGCTGCCATGGAACTCTTCAAGCGCAAGACCGAACGCATGGCGCAAATAGCCTATCCAGTCATCAAGCAGGTATATGAGCTGCAAGGCTACATGTACGAGAACATCCTGATTCCCATCACAGACGGCAAGCGGATGTACAACATCTCATGCAACCTGAAGAGCGCCTACGACAGCGAGTGCAAGGAAGTGGTGAAATCTTTCGAGAAGTCCATCCTGCTGCACGTCATCGACGAGGCATGGAAGGAGAACCTGCGCGAGCTGGACGACCTGAAGCACTCTGTACAGAATGCAAGCTACGAGCAGAAAGACCCGTTGCTGATTTACAAGCTGGAGTCCGTGAACCTGTTCGACGCCATGGTGGACAAGATCAATAACCAGACCGTATCTATCTTGATGCGCGGACAGATACCTGTACAAGAGGCTCCGGCAGAAGCACCGCAGCAACAGGCTTCGGCACAACAGCAGGCGCCGCAACAGCAGGCTCCGGCACAACAGCAGGCGCCGCAACAGCCGCCCCACCACGTGGAAGTGCGTCAAGCCGCCCCCGAACGCCGCCAGGACATGAGCCAGTATCGGGAACAAAAGGTGGATCTGAACGACCCCAACCAGCAGGCCGCCGCCGCAAGAGACACCCGCGAACAACCCAGACGCGAACCCATCCGTGCGGAGAAAACCGTAGGCCGCAACGACCCCTGTCCCTGCGGCAGCGGCAAGAAGTACAAAAACTGCCACGGCAGAAACGCATAAAACGCGTAGGAGCTCCCCTCCTTTTTAGTGTCGCCGACCGATAAGGATCATCGACACTCCCCTCAAAAAAACAGGACCCGGTTGCTGTAAGAACGGCAGCCGGGTCTGTTTTTTCTTCCGCCGATAGTGGCGTTCATTTTGCCATCAGCAGTTTTTTTATTTCTAATAAACTCACTGAACCTGAATATGCTGAAGGAAGGAAGGATGAACGAACGATTGAAAGAGAACAATAAAATTACATACTCTGACTATCTTCATCTTGCTGTAAGCCTCCGTTCCTTCAGAGCGGAAAAACCATCTTCATTCGTACATTCGTTGTTTTCGTTTAATTACGATGGGCATTATACAACGAGGTTTCTGAAAAAGGCTATCCTATAGTTCTGCTCCGTGACATGAGCAAAACCCGCAAGTGGTTAAGGAATAAGGCAAGAGGCTCTCAGCAGACAGGTATCCTTGTCACCAAGGTGCAACAACAGCTTTTGAGTGCAAAAGTACGGATTTATTTTATAAACGCATAACAATCAAAAGTATGGCACGAATTTAACAGAATCTCCACTTTTATCCTTATCTTTGTGTATGATATTGAGGTAATATACCTGAACAATAATGAAGTTATGCAGATACATAACCAAATTCAAGTTATAAAAACGATTTATTATATTGAGATATGTCAATATGGAGTAAACTCATAGGATTTAAGAAAAACGAGCATAAAAGCAATATCATTGGCAGTAAAACCACCTCTGTACCATGTAATACCCGCAGTTATGCAATGGTAGATATTGAAGTCGGCTTGAAAGACCATAAAATCCATGATATAGGAGCGCTCAAGCACGATGACACGACATTCCATAAAACCTCGAAAGAAGAACTATTTTTTTTCTTAAACGGCATAGATTACATCTGTGGTCACAATATCATTCACCATGATGCCAAGTACCTGTTCTCAGACGATACATGCCGCTGGATTTTAGTTGATACACTTTATATCTCGCCTTTATTATTCCCGGAACGCCCTTACCATCGGCTTGTGAAAGATGACAAACTGATCTGCGAACAGATGAACAATCCGGTAAACGATTGCAAGAAAGCCAAAGACCTGTTATTGGATGAAATAGCATGCTGGAATTCCTTGCCGAAAGAGAAGCGTATGCTATTCGCATCATTGCTGAAAGATAAGAAGGAGTTTGAGGGATTTCTCGATATGGTAAGTGCGGAGTATATTCATGAAGGAATACCTGAACTTATAAAAGAGCTTTATGCCGGAAAGATTTGCCTGCATGCCGATCTTGACATGCTTATCGGCCGATATCCATGCGGATTGGCATACGCATTAGCTCTGATTGACACCACTGATTCTCGTTCCATCACTCCAGGATGGGTACTTCACAATTATCCCGAAGTGGAATTTATCATAAAACTGCTATGCCACACCGATTGCCACAAAGGTTGCGACTACTGCCGTACGCAATTGGACGTGCTCCATAACCTGAAAAAAATTTTCGGCTATGAGCGTTTCCGGACATACGAAGGCGAGCCGTTGCAGGAACAAGCTGCCCGAGCTGCGGTGGAAGGCAAATCATTGTTGGCTATATTTCCTACCGGTGGTGGCAAATCACTTACCTTCCAATTGCCAGCGCTTATGGCAGGACGCTCCGTGCACGGACTGACGGTTGTCATTTCCCCCTTGCAGTCCTTGATGAAAGATCAGGTAGATAACCTTGCTGACAGAGGAATCACTGATGCCGTAACCATCAATGGAATGTTAGATCCTATCACACGGTCATTATCTTTACAAAGAGTACAAGATGGAGAAGCTTCATTATTATACATATCTCCCGAAATGCTTCGTTCAAAAACAATCGAAAAGATATTGATGGCCCGGCATGTGGTAAGATTTGTAATAGACGAAGCACATTGCTTTTCCTCATGGGGGCAAGATTTCAGGGTTGACTATCTCTACATCGGCAAATTCATCCAAAAATACCAGCAAAAGAAAAAATGTAAAACCCCGATACCTGTATCTTGTTTCACGGCTACAGCAAAGCAGAAAGTGATACAAGATATATGTGACTATTTCAAGCAAACCTTGGACTTGAACCTAGAGTTATTCGCATCAATAGCCTCAAGAACAAATCTGCACTATTCCGTCATACATGTAGAGAGTGACAATGACAAGTATTTAAAACTGAGAAAACTTGTTGCAGAATCCGATTGCCCGACAATTGTTTATGTATCACGTACTAAACGAACAAAGGAGCTAGCAGAGAAATTGACCCGCGACGGTTACAAGGCACTGCCTTTCAATGGCAGGATGGAGGCTGATGAAAAAATTGCCAACCAGGATGCCTTCATGAACGATCAGGCACACATCATCGTGGCCACGTCTGCATTTGGTATGGGAATCGATAAGAAAGATGTAGGTCTCGTGGTACATTATGATATTTCCGACTCTTTGGAAAACTATGTTCAAGAAGCAGGCAGGGCCGGTCGTGACCCAAATCTCAGTGCACGTTGTTATGTGCTTTATAGTGACAATGACCTGGACAAGCATTTTATATTGTTAAACCAAACGAAACTCAGCATCAGTGAAATCCAGCAGGTATGGAAAGCCGTCAAAAGCCTTACCAAACAGCGCATGAGAGTCGATTGTTCTGCATTGGAAATAGCCCGGCAAGCAGGATGGGACGATTCGGTATCCGACATTGAGACCCGTGTGCGGACAGCATTGGCGGCTTTGGAACAAAGCGGCTATTTGGTAAGAGGAAACAATGTGCCTCATGTATATGCCACGGGAATCACGGTAAAAAACATGGATGAGGCAAGAGAACGCATATCAGCGTCAGTGCTCTTCGGCAGCGATGAAATAGAGAGGTCGGTCCGCATCATTAAATCATTGATATCCCAAAAGCATATCGCCAAAGCCCAGGATTCGGAAGCAGAATCGCGGATCGACTATCTGGCAGACATCTTGGGACTAAGCAAAAGAGAAGTTATATCCATCGTGGAACGTATGCGGCAGGAAGGGATATTGGCAGACAGCAAAGATATATCCGCCTATTTACTGGATGCGGGCGACTCGGAACGAAAGTCGCAAATGCTTCTCGACCGCTTTGCCAAACTAGAACAATACATCCTCAATCATATTCCCGATGAAGCTTTGCGAATATCATGCAAGCAACTGAATGAAAACGCCGTGAACGATGGAATCAACACATCCAAAGAAAAAGATATCCGTACGCTACTCTATTTCCTCACCGTCAAGGGTTATACCCGTAAGAAAGAAGATGCGGTCCGCAATATGGAAATAAGTCGTCAGGCGGACTTGGAATCTACGATGCGACGCTTTGAGAAGCGATTGGAGATAAGCCGTTTTGCCGTGGAATGGTTACACCAGTTAGCTTCAGAGAAGGAAAACACTCCCGACAAAGCCATCCAATTTTCCGTAATAGAGCTTCTGAACCGAATAAAGTCAAGTACCCAATCCCTTTTCGGCAGACTTGATGATATCCGGCTGGAAGAAGTTGAAGAAGCGCTTCTGTATTTGTCGAAAATCGGTTCACTAAAACTTGAAGGCGGCTTTTTGGTACTTTATAATGCCATGAATATCCAAAGAATAAAGGACAACAAGTCGAGATACAAGCAAGACGACTACCGGATGCTCAACGAGTTCTACAAGTTGAAGATTCAGCAAGTGCATATTGTAGGCGAATATGCCAATCTGATGGTAAGAGATTATCAGGCAGCCTTGCAATATGTCCAAGACTATTTCCAAATGGATTACAGGAAGTTTGTCACCAAATACTTTAAAGGAGACAGAGTAAGCGAAATACAACGTAACCTGACACCACAGAAGTACAAACAATTATTCGGACTGTTATCCAAACGGCAAATGGATATTATTTCCGATAAAGTTTCACGCTGCATTGTGGTTGCGGCGGGTCCGGGTAGTGGCAAAACACGTGTATTGGTTCACAAACTGGCCTCACTTCTGCTACTTGAAGATGTGAAACACGAACAACTCCTGATGCTGACATTCTCAAGGGCAGCTGCTACGGAATTCAAACAAAGACTCATGGAGTTGATAGGCAACGCCGCCCACTTTGTTGAAATAAAAACATTCCACTCCTATTGCTTCGACCTATTGGGACGGATAGGAAATCTTGAAGAATCAAGAAATGTCGTTTCAATGGCAGCAAAGATGATATGTCAAGGAGAAGTGGAACCCAATAAAATTGGCAAGACGGTGTTGGTCATAGATGAAGCTCAGGATATGGGAGCCGAAGAGCATGCGCTTGTAAAGGCTTTAATGACTAATAATGAGGAAATGCGTGTGATAGCAGTGGGAGACGATGACCAGAACATCTATGAATTCCGCGGTTCCGATTCCGGCTATATGTACCGGCTGGCGCAAGAAAGCGGAAGTACATTTGTCGAAATGACTGAGAATTACCGCAGTGCACGCCAGCCGGTGGATTTTGCCAACGGATTCTTGAAAACTATCAATAAAAGGATAAAAAGTACACCTATCATCTCTATGAGAAAAGAGCAAGGTTGGGTGGAAGTAATACGTCATCATTCAACATATATGTATCAGCCGCTTGTGAAAAACTTACTTCAACACAAGGACAAAGGCACTTCATGTGTACTCACCCAAACAAACGAAGAAGCTGTCATCTTGATAGCCCTCCTGCGAAAGCATGGTATAAACAGTAAACTGGTACAATCAATGGACGGTTTACGTTTTTGGAATATGGCGGAAATGAGATACTTCTTGAGGTATATAGACAAACGGATAAAAACACCGCTAATCACAGAAGAGCTATGGGAAGAAGCCAAGCATACAACCTTTTCGATTTATGGCAGAAGTATAAGTCTGACGTATATAAAACGATGTGTGGAACAATTTGAACAAACTAACAAAACAAAATATTTCAGTGACTTCAAGGAATTTGTATTTGAGTCGTCAGTGGAAGACTTTTGCGACACATCAGGCACCGATGTCGTAGTATCAACCATCCACAAGGCCAAAGGCAGGGAGTTTGATGATGTGTATATGCTCATATCCGACAATTATGTAAAGGATGCCCATCTGATGCGCAGATACTACGTAGGAATAACTCGTGCAAAAAACAGACTATTCATACATACAAATGGCGATTGCTTCAATCATTTAAGTGCAAACTTATATCTCATTGACCAACAACAATATGACATGCCTGAAGAAATTATACTACAGCTCTCTCACAAAGATGTCAATTTGGGATTCTTCAAAGAACGGAAACAAGAGGTTTTAGCACTAAGAGGAGGAGACTCTTTGATTTACAATAATTTCTTCTTGTATAATTCATCGATCGATAAACCCATAGCTAAATTATCATCAAGAATGCAGGGCACGTTATCCGAATGGGAACAAAGAGGTTACAAGGTAAAATCCGCATCTGTACGTTTTGTTGTGGCATGGAAACCTAAAGATGCACAAAAGAATGAACCGGAAACAGCTGTTCTTTTGGCTGACTTGATGCTTTCTTTGTAAGCTAAAACATTTAAGAGATTATCACACTATCATCACCTTTGTAACAATAAATTAAAATCTTCCCGACCATTCCAACCGTGATATTTTTGAAGGATTAGTAAACCACCCTATCCATAGAGATTATACGGTAATGGGTGGCGAAAGTACATATCGACATTTATGATGGCCATGTAGAATTGGTATCACCGGATACCATGCTTGACGGTACACAGATTCGAAAGTTCGGTGATACGCAAGAAAGTTCGGAGATAATACAAAAGGGTGTTATAAAAGAAATAGGGCATAACTCATTGAGCTACACCCTATATTCCTATCTATAGTTATCGTTGTTCACCGATACTTACTTCACCTCCTCAAAGTCCGCATCCTGCACATTATCCCCATGCTTATTGCCATCCTGAGCACCGCCCTGTTGGCCGGCATTCATGTCAGGCCCTGCTTGGGCACCGCCTTGGGCGCCACTCTGTGCATACATTTCGGCACTGGCTGTTTGGAAAGCTACGTTGAGCTCGGCCATGGCGGCATCGATGGCAGCCAGGTCTTGAGCCTTGTGGGCATCTTTCAGTTTCTGCAGAGCGGCTTCAATCGGAGCCTTCTTGTCGGCAGGAAGCTTGTCGCCCAGTTCCTTCCCTTGCTTTTCGGTAGTGCAAATCATGGAGTCGGCTTGC